>JAOAHN010000049.1 GCA_026415215.1 Candidatus Hydrogenedentota bacterium | reverse complement strand
AAAGGGAATGTTGCAGCTATGAATGGTTTAGGAAAAATAAATGAATGGCTTGGGGATTATATAACTGCAAGTGAATGGTATGAGAAGGCAATAATAAAGGGGAGCGATGTGTGGGGTATGACAAACCTTGCTGATTTGTATGCTAAAGGGCGTGGGGTGGAAAAGGATTATGTTTTAGCTTATGCGTGGTATACAGTGGCTATGGAAAGGGGGAATGAGGAACAAAAAGCAAGTGCAAAGAAGGGTAGAGATGGATTACACGGAATATTTTTCGGCATAAGTATTGAGGAAGAAAAAGAAGCAGAAGAATTAGCCGAATCATATAGAGAAGGTCAGCTGTTAGAGAGGAAAAGGTAGTTAAGGACTTAAGGATGTGGTGCCGTTTTGTTTATATTTTTAAGTTAAGAAGTAGAGCTAAGTGTTTTATTGTTGCTTTGGTGCTAATTTGCTTTAATGCACCGGAGATTTATGCTCGGGACAGTTTTGAATTACATAAAGTGGATTACTATGCAGTTTTAGGTATAGAGAAAGAAACGGGGGGAAATATTGAGAAGTTGCTGTCACTTATAAATGAAATTATAGACCAGAAAGGGGGTAACAGTGAGTTTATTCGGAGATTAAAGGATGAGTTTGGGCTTGCTTTTGGAGGAGCGCAAAAACATCGGTATGTGTTCCATTGGGGGTTTAATATAGATTTAAAATATCATAAGCCATTGATAAAAGAATTGGATAGACTGGTAAGAGAAGATATTGAGAGACAATTGGACAATGAAGAAGGCGAGTATTATAAGGAATATCAGGAGAGAAAAGAGGAAATAGATAGAGAAACATATATAGATGAGAAGACAGAAGAAAGGAAGGAAGAGATATTAGAGTTTATTAACGAGGAAAGGGCGGAGCAGAATCGTAATCTTATAAACACATGTATGGAATTGACAGGATTAAATCGGAGTATGTCTGCGGGTTTGATAACTATATTATGGGATATTCATGTGTTGTCTGATTATCTGGGGCAGAAAACGGAAGGGTTATTGGAATTTTCATCATTAAGTATAGATTTGCGGAACCATGGTTTGGAACGGTTATTTGAGATGGATAAAAGGAACGGGAGATTCAAGAGTAAGTATGATGCGGTAATCAAGCAATTGGATTGGATTTATGGCTCTTATAGAACGGAAAGAGAAAGGGCATGTGGATTTATAAATTTTCTGTGTGGTTATAGTGATTGTAATTCACAAGCTTCGGAAGGCTACGGAGCCATTGCGAATCTTATAAAAGAGTCTGAAGTTGTTAAGGGGATTTTAAATAAGAAAGGGATTTCTATCAAATAAGGGGGCGTTTGTTTTTTTTTCGTAATATTTTTTTCTATTCAAAGTCCCTAAGTAAATACTTATTTGAAATTACTTGGTGAGTTAAAAATGTATATGGGTATTAGCATGACCCCGGGCAGGTGTCTAATATAATTTGGGAATTGGTCGGTGTCCCAGGGTAACAGGTATTAGCAGGACCCCGTAAGGGGTCTAATATCATAGCCTCGAGTGGAAAGTGGGGGTAATGCTCATCATATATAGAGGTTTAAAATACATCATCCGCGGACGACAATTCATAAATTGCCCCTGTAGTATGAGTGTGTACAGGTGAGGAGGCATGAACTAAAAAAGCGAGACGCTTTTATTACCCTGAATGCATCACACAGGCAGGATTGCTGTGCTATAGGTAAACAAAGCGTCTCGCTTTGTTTTATATATAATTTTGTGGGTTGAACTCGCGTCTCTTCTTAGGAAAATGATGTAGTCTTAGTTTTTTCGATTAGAAGTAGTGGAAGAGAGTAAAATAATTTGAATTTAGATAAAGGCTGTGATGAGATTGAGTGCTTATAATAGGGGCGAGGTTGTTAGTAGGGATGTGGACCAGGTTATGCAGTGTTATTCTGCCGTTGATGTTGTGGAGGTTAATTATGTTGGGAAGTTGATTGATGTGCGTAAAAAAAGCAGGTATCGCGCGGTATACTTATGAGAAGCAATTTTAATCTTAGGGGTTGTTCAGAGTTTCAAAATGGGCGGTTTTTAGTAGATTTTATGATTCAGCAATAGTTAGTATCGTTGTAGTGTGTGAGTGAGAAGTAGGATTAGCGTTGTTGAGAGGTTATCTTCTCAGGGGTAGTTGTTCACTTCTATATAGTTTGAGATATTTAGAGAGTATAATAAAGGAAGTATTAGAGGTATAAGAAAATGTTAACGATTATAAGGGTATTTGAGGTTCTAATCAAGTTTTTCTAAAGTTTTTAATGGAATTGCCGAATATATTTATAGAGTAAATTGAAGACAAGGAAGTCGGCTATGGTGACTCAATGCTGTGTTTGTAAAAAGATTTTAGATAAAGATAGAAATAAATGGATTTACCTGCCTAATGCAGAGTTCTCAAAAGTAACTCACACATATTGTCCAAGCTGTATTGAGATTACCCGGAAATTATTTGGGCTAAAACCAAGGAAGCCACAATCCCCGTCTAATATTCCTTAAAGTGAGGGCATTGTAAGAAAAGTAAGTTGTGTTTCTAATTTACTCGTTCTCCTGCACTTTATTTTATAATAATGCAGAGATTGTTTCAGTAAATGTTGCAGATGCTTGTAACTGTTAATTCTTCAATTGGAAGAGAAAAATCAGGATAGATGTCTAAAATACATTTTTCAGGAATTGGCGGGACTGCGATGCTGGGAGGGGCTTTTTTAGCCCTTCAATTAGGGCATGAAATCAGAGGGAGCGATGGTGAGCTTTATCCTCCTACATCTGTTTTGGTTGAGAGATTAAACTCCCATATTTATAAGGGTTATTCTAAGTCTAACTTGGACTGGGCACCTGACTATGTAATAATTGGAAATGCATTGAGTAGGGGAAACCCCGAAGTGGAAGAAGTGTTAAATAGAAGGATTTCATTCTTTAGTCTTCCAGAATGGCTTCGATTGAACATTCTAAGTAGAAGAAAGAGTATAGTAGTAAGTGGAACTCATGGAAAAACTACAACCACCTCTCTTATTGCATGGATATTGAAGTTTTGTGGATTTGATCCTGGATATTTAGTGGGAGGCTATCCCAAAAATTTTGAAAAACCGGCTGAATTGGGAAGGGATAATTCTTTTTTTGTAATAGAGGGCGATGAATACGACACAGCCTTTTTTGATAAAAGGGCGAAGTTTTTTCACTATCTTCCTTATTTGTTGATTGTAACATCGTTAGAATTTGACCATGGAGATATCTATTCTTCTCTTGAAGAAATTGAAAAGGCTTTCGGACTCCTACTTAGATTAGTGCCCTCTGATGGGTATGTTTTTTTGTGTGGTGATAATAATGCATTTTCTCTCAAGGATAAAGCGTTTTCTAAAGTTCAATTATATGGATGCTCAGAGAGAAATGATTGGGTAGTAAAGGCTGATGGACAAGACTTAGGAAAACGGCAATTTAGAAGGCTGAGTATATATTGGAAAGGCAAAAAAGAAATCGAGGTAGATACAAGTTTAAGTGGAAAACATAATGCATTGAACATCTTAGTGGCAGTGGCTTTATCTAAATATTTGTCTATTTCAAATAATGCAATTTCGGAGGCAATAAGGAGTTTTAGAGGAGTGGGGAGGAGACAAGAAGTGTTTTTAGAAATTCCTGAACGAAATGTAGTATATATTGATGACTTTGCTCATCATCCTACTGCCATAAAAGAGACTATAATAGGGTTGAGAGAAAGGTATCCTAATAAGAGAATTCTCGCAATATTTGAACCTCGTTCAAATACAAGTGTCACAAATATTATGCAGGAGGAATACCAGGAATCTTTTTCTTATGCAGATGAGGTTATCATTGGACCTATCCACAGGGAAGAGAAAATCCCAGAAAATCTTAAGCTTGATAGGCAATCTATAGTGAATTATTTATTAAAAAATGGGATAAAGGCTGTGTATACAAATGATTTTTCGTATATACTTGAATACATAACAAGTGACGATGTAAAAGATGCTGTAGTGCTCTTGATGAGTAATGGTGCTTGTGGCAACTTGAGAGAGAGAATTATTAGTTTATATAATGCTTCCAATCCTTGAGCCATATCTTTTAAAATTTTTTGATGTATTCCTAACTTTGATACATATATTGTTCATTGTTTTTATTTTGGTAGGCTGGCATTTTAAAGGCTCAAGGAGAATTCATTTTTGGTCAGTAGTTGTAGTTGGTGTTTTTTGGTTTATATGCGGATTTTATTATGGCTTTGGATACTGTCCACTTACAGATTACCATTGGAGGATTAAGGAAGGACTTGGAGAGAAGGATTTACCTTATTCGTTTATAGAGTATGTAGTTGAAAGGTTATCAGGTGTAGATTTTAATACAGATATAATAAATTATGTTACTTTATCTATATTTTTATTTGTTTTTGTCGTGTCATTATATTATAAGTTTATAAAAGATATAAATGTTTGATAACAAGAATTTTTTCGAAAGGTATTTATGAAATTAGTCAGAGGGTTCAGAGGGGTAAGATATAATTTGAAATTAATTGGTAATCCTGATAATGTGATAGTTCCTCCATATGATGTAATTTCATCTGAACTTAGAAATTATCTGGCAAGTTTAAGCAGATATAATTTTGTTCATATAGATTTGCCTGAAGAAAAAGAGGGGAGAAATAAGTATCAACTTGCAGGCGAGTTGTATTCTCTATGGAAGAAGGAAGGTATTTTATTTAAAGATACTTCTCCGAAGGCTTACTGGCTTATTCAACAATTCAAAGATTCTCAGGGTAGTGTTCGTGAAAGACTAGCCCTTTTGGCTTTGGTAAAGTTACCTACAAATGAATATGATAAGCCTTTAATATTTCCTCATGAGAGAACATTTGAGAAACCTGTGGAAGATAGGAAACTCTTATTCGAAGCCACAAACTCTGAACTTAGTCCCATTTTCTTTTTGTATTCAGACCCTGGACTTCATTTGAGGGAGATCTTCGAGTCTAAAGTGAAAAAGAGTCTTGATTCTTGGTTTAGTTATGAGGTTAGAACTGTAGATGGTGTAGTTAACACTTTCATAGTTACTGATTGGATTGAGAATCTTGACGATCTTTTTAGAGATAAAACCTTTTATATTGCTGATGGGCATCATAGGTTCAAAATGGCTTCATCCAAGTTGAGGGAAAAACTGGAGTTCTCTCATGAAATTAATGATAGTTCCCTCGAGCCATATTTATATGTTTTTTCTGCAATCGTTGCTATTGAAGATTCGGGGCTAATAATATATTCACCTCATAGAATAGTAAAGAAGTTTCCGTCAGGACTTTCTAAAGCCGATTTTATGGAGTTTATCAGAGCAAGTTTTGATATTATTCCTTTTAGGGGAGATTCTCTTGAGAAATTATTAGAAGAAGTAAACTCATCCATAGGTGCTCCAACTTATGGACTTATAACGAAGGATAGGGAAACTTATTTAATTATTTTAAAAAAGGATGTTTTTGAAAGAATGCAACTAAATGAATTTACGAATAAGATTCATCAGGTATGTGTGTATCCCATCCATAGATTTCTATTTGAAATTGTAGAAGCTAAGTATGGAACATCCCTTGATTTAGCTTATGAGCCAAACTTAGGAAAATGTATGGAGTATCTTGAACGAAATGAAGCTGAGATGGTATTTTTATTGGGGCAAATATCCCCTTCAATAGTTAGGGAGTGTGCGGAAGCGGGGGAGTTTATGCCTCAGAAATCTACCTATTTTTTCCCTAAAATCCCTAGCGGATTAGTTGTTTATGAACTGGATAAAGAGAGTCTATAATACACCCAAGGCTATTGCCCTAAAGCCCATCTTACTATGTTGCTAAGTATCGGAATGTTCCATCCAGCCATAGTAGCGCCTACGCCTGCCATTATTAGGACTAAAATAATTGCTGAGATGGCTGCTATTGTTTCTCTAACCTTAACCATGCTCATAATTTATCTCCTATTATAGGATTAAAAAAATATTTTTCTTCCTAAATTCTTTTTAGTACATCATTCACTATTTCCATTAGTTTTCTGCCGTAGGAAATGTAGGAATTGTATAAATGTTCTTCACTTTCTGCTTGCTGACCTGTATGAATCACTGCGGCAAGGTGCGGTTCAATTGAGAAGCCTCCATCATAGCCAGATTTTAGTAAATCGTATACAATTTCTTTGACATATCCATCACCATCACCGCATAAGCAATATACATCTTGCCCATTTATTTTTTTTGCGTCCTTTATATGAACATACACTATATCTTTTTTTACTTTTAGATAGTACTCCCACGCGTCTTGTCCGTATGTGACGGGATTCCCAGTGTCGAAGACTACTTTCAACGCGGGGCTATTTACTTCTCCTAAGAGGATATTACTGTTTTCTGCTGATAGTCCACCCCAACCACTACAGTTTTCATGAACTAAGATTACTCCTCCGTCCTCTGCTATCTTGGCAAGTTCTTTCATTCTTCTTATAGATTCTTTCCTCCATTCGTTCTCGGGGAGGGGATGGTTTGGATCGTTCGGATAGCTCATCACTCGGATAAATTTGGTATTCAGCTTATGCATGCGGGGTATTGCTCTTTTAAGATCCTCTATGTCTATTGTAGGATCGCAAGTTATAGGTCTTGACCAATTAGCTATGGCACTTGCAAAACAAGAGACCTTCTTCTTATTGAAAGCTAATTTTTCGGTTATTTTCTCAAAAATATCCTCGGATACTTGGGTTATGTTGACTCCATCTATAAGCCGAAGTTCCATATAGTCCCAGCCCAGTTCGTTATGAGCTTGGATTTGTTTGTCTATGGTTTTACCTGCCTCGTCGCTGATCCCTGAATAAAACATATGCATTTCTCCCTTAATAAGATTAGGTCTATTCTTTTTATGCTTTTACAATTTCTTTTAATAATTTTCCAGCATCTCTGATATGGTCAAGTTTTTCTTTCTCGCTCGCTATGGAATACTCTAAGTGGATGGAAATAGGGCCTGAAAATTTTACAGAGTTAAGGATGATGTTCAACATTTCTTTAATAGGAACACAACCAGTATTAAGTTTTACCCACTTAATTTTATTTTCCTCAACAGTAAAATCTTTTACCGCTATCATTTTAATCCAGGGTATACATCTCATGAGGTTAGCTTTCCACGCACCTCCAAAGCCTTCTGCTTTTAGGTGTGCAAGGTCTAAGTTTATCCCAAGCAGATTTGATTGGATTTCTTCCAATACTTCTATTAAATCTAATATTGCCCCACCAAAATTTCCTTCACCGCTATGGTTGTGATAGCCCATGTTGACATTATATTTTTCTGCCAATTCAGCAAGAGACTTTATTTCGTCCTTGAACTTTCTTTTTTGTTCATTGATATTTTCGGAAAGATTATATTTATGGTATCCAATTCTTATGTAACGGATATTTATTTGACTTGCGGTTTGGATTATTTCCTCGGCATAGGGGGAATGGGCACTTAGTAAGTTAGTAGTTATCATGGATATCTTAGCACCATCTTTTTGTATTAGCTCAGCAGTTATTGGTAAGTCAGAAGTGACGACTTTAGGGTCGATGTGCCCTTTTTCTCTTACTGTCAAGTCGACTCCATCAAGTTCACAAGTTTTGCAAATTTTTCCTAATTCTCCAGGTTTAAGATTTTGGATATACTTAGAAAAAATAACAATGTCAGATTTCGGAGAGGAGCTTTTATTTTCTTGAAAAAAGGAGAAGGAAGGTAAAATATTCAACCCTCCAAAGGTGCCGATTACAGATTTAAGTAAAAATTCTCGTCTGGTGTTCATGGTGTTTTCTCCTCGGTTGAAAGTGAGGAAACCTTATTGATCCACAAGTTAATAGGTTCAAAAACTTCTTTTTCACAACATTCGCCAAAAGCAAGGTCGCAATGGTTATAATCATGCTGGAATCCCTGAGCTCTTCCTAATAAGAACATTTCCTTTGACGGATTAGGGAGTTTGTCAAAAAAATCGTATGCGGTCTGTATATTTACGAAGGGGTCGGATTGTGCGAAGAATAGTTGGAGGGGAATATTTATCATCTCAATATTTTCCATCGGTTTTAGTTCCCCGTTCAGCATCTCCCAGTTGTTATTGATATACCAGTTGGCAAGAGTTTCTAACATATTGCCGGATGGAGGCTCAACCATTTTGCATAGGTCCCAGGAGGACAAAGCTCGATGAATATTTTTTGGATTAACAGGGAAGAAGGGGTTATTGATTTTAAAGGTTTTAAGGAAGGGCACAATTAATTTAAGCAGGAATATATAGAAAGAGAGTCTTTTTTTTACTTTAGATACAAGCACTGGAGATATATTTGGCTTAACATTTCTAAATCCTAAAGGTGCTCCAAGTGTAGTACCCGCCATAATTTTACCATCGTTTCCGAAATGCACTAAGTATGCATACAGTAGCATTCCACCAAGGGAGTGTCCTATCCAATACAGAGAATTGTGGCCTGTTTTTTGAAGGATGAAATTTATGACTGCTGGAAGGTCGTAAACTAAAACATCATCTATAGTTGCGTCTTCATGACACTTATTGTAAGGAGGAATAGAAGATTTGCAATACCTCATCTCCATAGTCCAGCAATCGTGATTTTTATTTTTTAGATAATCTACCATACTAAACCTATGAGGTCTTGTAAAGTTATTTTGGTTTGAACCAAATCCGTGAACAAAAAGAATAGGAATACCTTTTTCGTCCTTCGTATACCTACATAATCTTATTTGCCAACCATCTTTTGTCTTTACATAATAAATTTCATCTGGAAAGATGTCGTTTTCATTTACCTTATAGTAAATAAAAAATGCATAGGATACTAATAACAAAAGTAAAATTAAAAGAAACAGGATTAGTACCATACACTCTCCTTTTGCAGTTTAGTTTGACTGGGTCTTAAATGTTTTCACGGAAATAATTATAAATTATTTTAGCAGTTTTTTCTGATATTCCTTTTATCTGCATTAACTCATTAACGGTTGCACTTTTAATTTTATCGATAGATTTGAAGTGATTTAGAAGCCTTTGAATTTTTAGTTTCCCAACCCCAGGGATGCTGAAAGATATTTCAAATGCTTTATTTATTTTTTTTGTTCGATGGTATTTTATTGCAAATCTATGTGCTTCATCTCTTATTTGTTGCATAAGTAATAGAGCAGGGCTGTGGTATGGCTTGATTATTATTGGGTTAACTCGATTGGGTATGAAGAATCTGTCTGTTTGTTTTAGAGTTGATTTTGCTCTTGAGTTAGAGTGTGTCTTAGCTATACTTACGCACGGTATATGGTTAAGATTTAATTCGGAAAGAACGGCCAGGGCAACATTGAGATGTCCTTTACCACCATCTATCATAAGTAGGTCGGGTAGGGGCAGATCTGTTAGATGCGTAAACCTTCGAATAAGGGCATCTCTTATGGCAAAATAATCATCGTGAACTTTTTCTGTGCTAATTTCGAACCTTCTATAATGCATTTTCTTAGGAGATGCATTTTCATAAGTCACCATTCCTACAACTGTCTGATTGCCCTGAAGAGTAGATGCATCGAAACATTCTATTCTCAAAGGAAGCTTGGGTAGGCTAAATATTCTTTGAATTTCCTGTAAGATCAATGCTTTCGAGCTTTGGATTTTTAGTTCTTCTATATATTTAGCCTCGGCATTCTTCAATGCTAATTCGAGGATGTCCCTTTTAATTCCTTTCTTCGGGGAATTAATTTTTATTTTTCTTCCAAAGTTTTCAGTTAATACTTGTTCTAATGCCTTTATTTCTTCAATATCCAAGGATATCAATATTTCTGTAGGAGGTGAAAACATTTGAAGGTATGCATTGAGGATTATGTTTCCTATGGTCTCTTCGATTGGGCTATCTATAGGAGATTCTAATGATATAGAGTATGATCCTGTGAGTTTGCCTCCTCTGTAAAATAGAATATGGATAAATATGATTTTTTCTGATTTGTAGATTCCCCATGCGTCAATACTATTATGTGAATGTGCGAGCACAGATTTTTGAGGTTCCATAATCTTCTTAAGTGCATATAACCTGTCCCGGAGTTGAGCAGCTCTTTCGAAGTTAAGGTTCGATACTTCTCGTTCGATTTGTTCCAGTAATTCTTTCTCGAGGACATCAGCTTTTCCTTGAAGCACAAAAATAGCTTGTTGAACTAAATCTGCATACTCTTTCTCAGAAATCTTACCTACGCAAGGAGCAAGACAAGTTCCAATCTCGTAGTAGATACAAGGTCTTGTTCTGTTGGATAATGTATTATCGCTACATCTTCGAAGTGGAACTATATTATGAAGTTGGCGATATGTATCTCTGATGGCTGAGGCTACTTGATACGGACCAAAGTAAAGTGCGCCGTCTTTTTTGGGCTTTCTTACAAATGTTAATCTGGGAAATTTCTCTTTGGGGTCGAGTCTTAATGAAAGAAAATTTTTGTCATCCTTCAGTCTTATGTTGTACTTAGGTTTATGCTCTTTTATAAGATTGTTTTCTAATAATAGGGCTTCTTTCTCATTTTCTGTAACTATATAGTCTATTTTCACCGCTTTTTGGAGCAGGAATCTTATATGGTATCTCGAGTCACTTGCTTGAAGGTATGCCTTGATCCTGTTTTTTAAATTTCTCGCTTTACCTACATAAATTGCTTTACCCTTATTGTCGAAAAATAGATAGCATCCTGGTTTGGATGGAACTATTGATATGTCTATTAGCTTCTTTTCCCCGTTAACGGTCATTGTAACCTGTTTTTTTCATGGTATTTTATTTAGGTAGTTCACTATCTTTTATATTAGATTTTATGTGTACATCTAACTGTGGATATGCTATTTCTATATTCTCTTGATTAAAACGATTAAAAATTGTGCACAGTAATTCGTGTTGTAAATCGAGGTAATACGATGTTTTTGTATATACCCTAAGTTCAAATTCAAGGGCACTGCTTCCAAATCTAACAAAATATGCTTTTGGGGTTGGTTCGTGTTCTACAAAGGGGTGTCCTTTCCCTATTTCATCTAATATCTCTATTACTTTGTTGATGTCAGAGTTATAACTAACTCCCACGGGTATAGTTAACCTTACTACGGGATTTTCTCTTGTCCAGTTGACGAATTTTTGGGAAAGTATTTCCTTGTTGGGGACTATAAGTTCTTTATTTTCCCAACTGACTATAGATGTTGACCTCATTCTAAGGGCTTTTACGCGTCCCGATATTTCACCTACGGTTACTATATCTCCGACTCTTATTGGCCTTTCAAATAACAATATCAGCCCAGAAACAAAATTTGCTACGATTTCTTGCAAACCAAAGCCAAACCCTACGCCGAGTGCTGCGACCAACCATTGCACCTTACTCCAAGTTACTCTTAGCGTATTTAATGACACTACGACGCCCACTATGAGTATTAAGTATTCTAATATGGTTTTAATTGCGTATCTTTCACCTTCTCCCATCTCTATTTTTTGTAGTATAAAGTAGTCTAAGTAAAAGCCGAGGTTCTTGAATAAAAACAATGTAATGGAGAATATAAATGTAGCGACGACAAGGTCCCAAAGAGTTACCGATTCTTTTGTTGAAGTTGTGGAGGTTGATTCCGTGGTTTCATTACTCGGCTTAGGTTGGGTTTGGACATCAACAATGTTTGCGGATGATTCCCAGAGATGGACCTTCCGAAGATAGTTAAGAGCGGGAAATATGTCAGACCAAATGTATAGGATTAGGAAAGCACATACTATTAAGGTGAGCCAAGATATAGTTCTACTTACATTTGTAAGTAGGATAGATGGATGATAGGTATTATCTGTCGAAAGTGCATCTTTGTCCGTTTCTTCGTTTTGTCCACTATCCTTCTGTAACTTCGTCTTTGCTTGAATCTGAATAGATTGATTAAAGCTGATTTTCCACTTGTAAAAGTTTAAAAATATTTCGAATAGTCTATGGAAAAACAAAAATAAGGTTACTGCCAAAGTTGTATAAATAATTTTCTTCTCCAATTCATACACTGCATAGGTATAGCCTAACAACAGTATGAAGAAAATAATAGTGAAAGATATTAATATGATAACTGCTAAATTTCTCATTAGTAGATACTTAATTGAAATATTTTTTGTTTCTCCAGAAAAATTTAGAGCAGTTTTTCTGAGGTTTAGAAGGAGAGAAATGATGAAGATATTCAGAAGAGGTAAACATAAAAATTGGACAAGTCTAAACATTAAATCAGCAAGTGTAGATTGAGTTTCCATCCATATTTGGTTTGAAAGAGAAGATAGAAATGTTGCAGTTGTCAAAATTATTCCTAAAATTAGGAGTTTTTTGTATATTTGAGCAAATTCCTCTCTGGTTGAGTTGAGCAAAAATAAAGAAATCTCTTTTTGTTTAAGTATAGTCAATGGGATTGCAAATAATAGGATGGCAGTAATGGAAATGAGAACTGAGGAAAATGTGAATTGAATAATAGCAGAGGTTGGAAAAAGACGGTTTATTAAATATGCAATTCCCACTAACCAAACTGGGAGAACAGAAACTCTTATAAAGAAATATATTGTGAAACCAGCAAAATTAGAGATAGTAAAAGACAAGGGGGCTCTCAATAAGGAACACAAGCTTAATAATTTTTCTTCTGAGCGTTTATATAAGATAAACATTAAAAGAGAGATTCCTACAAGTAAGATAAGAGTTAGCAATAAATTCCAAGGGTCAGAATAAATAACATTAGTTAGAGGTGGTAATTTCTTAAAATGTTGGGATAACCGGAAGAGATCATTTTTAATTTCTTCTTTAGAGGGAAGAGGTATTCTTGTCCAAAGCATATTTTCGTCTATGAACAATATGAACTCATTAGTGTGCTCAATCCAATTTGTTACGGTGGAAAGTGTGTTTGTCAATAATGAAATGTAGTTCTCGTAGTCCGATATGAGGGTAGAGAACAAATCTTTTTGGGTCTTAATAATATCTTCTATGTTTTTCTTTATTTTCTTCTTTTCAGTGGTAGAAATCGATTCGGATACCTTCTGGTATGTTGACAATATTCTCTTTTCTACATCAGAGAGCTCTACTTTCCGAAGCAGTAGTTCAGAGTATTTATTTTCTACTTCTGTTAAGTCAGACTCTATGTTTCTTTTAATTTCTCTCAGCTCCTTTATTTTTGGCAGGGAAAATTTTAATTGTTTAAGATTCAACCGGAGCGTGGAAACCAATTCTTTTTGTTCAATCTTGGATTTTAGGCTCTCCAATTGTAATTTCTGATTGCGAAGTTTTTGTTGATATGTGGAATAAGCTTCTTTATATTGGTTACTTTCATCATATAAATTAGAAAAAAGTTGGCGTTCTTTCGCAAGTTTTATATTTTCCTCAGCTAATGCGGAGATTTCAGGGATTAAGTTCAGGTTAAAATTGGGAAGTGAAGCCAAAAAATCGATTGAACTCTTTATGGTTTTTTCTATTTCTTCTCTCTTTTTATTGTCTATTTCCTCCCTTAATAATTTGATGGAGTCCTCTGCATTCTTAATTTCTGCTCTACACCGTTCTAATCTGGAGTTCATAAGTTTTGATTTGGTTTCATAACTATCTACCTCAAAGAGAGTGAGTTCTAACTCTTTTTCGAGGCTCATAATTTTAGTAGTTTGTAGTATTTTTTTTACTTCAGCAATAATGGGAGGTTCATTTATAGACTCAGGGGAGGAATAAATGAAGGTCTTAATTTCGCTTATATTTCTCCTCAATTCAGAAGCTTTTTGTATAAGTTTTTTGATTTCTTCATCTCGGTTTGTAATGTTTATAAGAATCTTCTCAAGTTCGATTTCTTTCTGATTTTTCTCTGCTTCAATATTGATTAGTTTCTGGATGAGCTGGCTTAAGTTAAGACTTTTGATTTCAGGTAAATTTATTTCATGGAGGGATGCAAGGTAAGATTCATTCGCTGTAATTTCTTCTCCCGCAGTAGCGAGTTCCTGTTTGAGTTTAGTTAATTTGCTCTCGTATTTTTCGAAATCCTCAAAATTCTTTATGGCCTCGTCGAGGATTTTTATACTATTTTCTTTCGTTTCAGGAGGTAAAGATTCCTCTTTACTAATGTCATTTTTGAGACTTATTAGGAAATCTTTAGTAATATCTTTTTCTAAAGAAACATATTCAAAAGAGTCTGCGGTAAGAGAGTTAAAAGTTAAAGTTAGAGTAAAAAAAATGTGAAGTAGTAGTTGATTCATATATAATTCTACCCTCTTAAAAGAATAGCTAATTTATTCTACCAGAAAGTAAAATATTTGATATAGGATAGAGGTATTAATTTGTATTACTTTATTACAAAGAGTATCGTTAATAGGAAACGATGGAGAATCTTAAATGATAAGAGTAGAGGACTGCTACTTAAAGCTTGGACCTAAAACTGTCTTTTATTGTAAAAATTTCTTTGCAGAGCCCAAGAGTAAGATTGCGCTTTGGGGTCCGAGTGGATGTGGAAAAAGCACGCTTCTAAATATTATTTCAGGACTTTTGAGACCCGACAGGGGAACGGTGGTAGTAAATGGAATCGATATCACCAAGTTATCTGAAAGTCAGTTAGACCACTTTAGAGGTGAAAACATCGGTTTTATTTTCCAGACTTTCAATTTATTAACCCCCTTTACTGCAATTCAGAATGTTATCATAGGAATGCGGTTTAGTTCTACAGTCCCATATTCAATATGGAATAAAACTGCAAAATCTCTTCTTGAAAGAGTGGGATTGGGAAATAGATTGCATAACAAACCCTCTCAACTTAGTGTGGGTGAACAGCAAAGGGTTGCTATTGCTCGAGCTGTTGCGAATAGACAGAAGATAATAGTAGCAGATGAGCCTACGGGGAGTTTAGACCCTAAAACTGCAGGAAAGGTGTTGGACTTGTTGATAGAATTGTCTAATGAGCACAATGTAACGCTTTTACTCGTTACGCATGACAAGACAATTGCTGATAGGCTCCCTATTTTATATGATTGTTCAAATTTGGTAAGAGAGGAGGATAAGTAAATGACCCTTTGGGGGATAGCTTGGGGATACCTGTGGAACAGAAAATTTACTGCTATTCTTACAATACTATCGGTAGCATTGGCAGTGGCATTGATTAGTTCAGTCCTTACTCTTCGTGAAGAAACAAGAAAAAGGTTCGAAGAAGAGGGGCAAGCGTTCGATCTTGTAGTTGGTGCAAAAGGAAGTCCTCTCCAATTAGTTTTGAGTAGTGTATATTTCATGGACAATCCTACTGGCAATATTCCTTGGGAAGTCTATGAGCAAATTAAGAACGATAAGGAATATGTTCAAATTGCCTATCCCATAGCATTAGGAGATAACTATCAAGGTTTTAGGATTGTGGGAACAGAAAAAGGATTGTTCCAACATAAATGGATAAGTCCCATTACTGGAGAGGAACGACAGCCTTTTCAGGTCGCTAAAGGAAGAATATTTGAGCAATCCTTCGAGGCTGTGTTAGGTGCATTAGTTGCTAAAGAAACAGGGTTAGACATTGGCGACTCTTTTATAAGTAGTCATGGTTTCGTTAATCTTCCAGAAGTTCTTGGGGGGCATGGACACGAACAACACCCCTATGTGGTTGTCGGTATATTAAAGCCCTCAAATTCCCCGTTTGATAGAGCTATATTTACTTCAATTGACTCAGTATGGGATATTCATGCTAACCATGAAGAGGAAAAAGAAATACAGTCTGGGAAAAGCCCTGAGGAAGAGGGTGATATTAGGTATCAAGAATGGGGTAAGAACCCGAGATCTATGATTACCGCAGTTCTTGTTCAACTTCAAAGTCCAGCTTTAAGGTTCCAGTATAGAGAGATGATAAGAGAATCTACAGTTGCTATGGCTGCTACCCCGGTTGAAGAAATCTCTAAATTGTTTGAGCAATTTTTAGGAACTGCTAAAACGGTTCTTCTCACTATTGGTTATCTCGTCGTGGTAGTATCCGCTTTATCGATTATGATTGGTTTGTATCTTGCTATAATTCAGAGAAGAAGAGATTTAGCGATTATGCGAGCTCTTGGTGCATCTCGGGTTGAAATATTTGGTTCGGTGCTAATAGAAGCGTTTTGGATTACTCTCTTAGGTATTTTTGTAGGGTATGTGTTAGGAGGGATCGTTTCTAAAATAGTAGGGTTATACCTAACCCAGAAGTATGGCTTAAGTGTTACGCCTTTTATATTGACTCCAGAACATATTACATCATTTGCTACAGTTGCGGTAATGGGACTGTTAGCAGGTATAATACCTGCTTGGCAGGCATATAGGAGGAATATTGCAAGAGACCTAATGGAATTGTAATTTTTATGTTTATTGGGATTTTTTATGCGAGCACGTACTAAGAGAGACCTCACTATATTCGCTGGTATTGTTTTTATCATTTCGGTTGTTGCACTACTTAATAACTTTTTCTATAGAAGTAGCTTGGCAGAGAGGATGGAAAAATATAGAACAATGGTTGAGAGGGACCGAAAAAGTAAAGGGATAGATTTGCTTTCTTGGAAACTGCTTCAGAAGACCAAGGGTAATATGAGGACAGGTCCAACTTTTGACGAGGAACTACTAAAATACGATAAAAGCAGAATCCATATAGTCGGGTTTATGGTGCCTTTAAATCAGTTTAGAAAAATGAAGGAATTTTTAATATTGCCCTTACCTATTGAATGTTACTTTTGCCAAGCACCGCCAATGAGAGATGTCGTAGTGGTGCAAATGGCTGAAAATGAAACCACTGACTTATACAAGGAGCCTGTGCTTATAAATGGGATACTAAATTTGCAAAAAGGGAAGGGAACAAAGTTCTTTTATATTATAACTGATGCTCGAATAGGACCGGGAAAGGAAGGGGAAACCCTAACCCGAAAAGCAGTAGCACCTCAGCATATGATGCACATTCAACCCGCTCCACAGGAACAATTGTTAGAAGGGGTTGAATCACCATCTTCTCCTCCACCTTCACCGTAGAAGAGAATTTAGGAGAGGAAGATAGGAACTATTTCTTTGTACTTCTTTTTAGTGCTTGGTCTAAATCCGCAATGATATCTTCTGGGTCTTCTATGCCTACTGCAAGTCTGAACAGTGTATCAGTAATACCAAGAGCATATCTTTCTTTTTTAGAATAGTCGTAGTAGCTTACTAATCCAGGATGTGTAATTAGGGTTTCTACACCACCTAAACTTGGAGCGATATAGCATAATTTAAGAGAGTCTAAAAATTTCTTAGCTGTTTTTAATGTTCCCTTTATTTCAAAAGTTACTACACCTCCAAAACCTTTCATTTGTTCTTTTGCTATTTTGTGATGAGGATGGCTCTCGAGTCCGGGATAGTAGACCTTTTTTATCTGCGGATGGCTTTCTAAGAACCTTGCTACTTTCATTGCAGTTTGATTTTGCTTTTCTACTCTAAGGGGGAAAGTTTTAAGTCCTCTTAGAAGGAGATAACAACAATGCGGGTCTATAACTCCCCCCATAGCCTTATGAAGTTTTCGAACCTCTTCAACCAATTCACTGCGACCCAATACTGCTCCTGCCAATATATCGTTGTGCCCAGCGAGATACTTTGTACAGCTATGAAGCACAAGGTCAACACCAAACTCAAGAGGTTTTTGGTTGTAAGGAGTAGCAAATGTAGAATCTATTAGAGTTAAAACCTTATGTTTTTTTGCTATTTCTTTTAGCTTAACTAAATCGAAAATGTTCAAATATGGATTAGTAGGAGATTCTGAAAAAATAAATTTTGTATTTGGCTTAACCGCTTTATCGAGTGCCTCGTAATCTCCAAACGGAACTATTGTGCATTCTACTCCAAATCTCTGTAAATAAGAACTACAAAACTCCAGAGTTTTTTTATACGCATCATCTGTTATTACTATGTGGTCATTGCTTTTTACAAGGGCAAGTATGGTAGTTGTAATTGCACTCATCCCAGAGCCAAATATCAAACAGTCTTCAGCACCTTCTAATGCTGATAATCTTCTCTCTGCTACTAACTCGGTGGGATTTCCATATCTCCCATATTCAAACCGAGCTTTACCGTGTTTAGTGTAATCTTCTATATCCTTCGAGTCTTTAAAAACATAGGTGCTTGTTTGTACAATTGGCGTAGTTATAGAGTCGGCATACCTCGAGCGGTCTTCGCCCGCATGAACGGACTTAGTAAAAATACCTGAGTTTTTTATTAAAAAAGAATCTTCAAATTTATCTTCGTTTTTTTTCTTCATTTTTCGACACTACTCCTTTTTAAGAAGAGGATGATTATAGACATCAATAAAATTTATGCAAATTATTTTTTCGAAAGAGCGTTTTCTATTAGTTTTAACGCTTTGTTGGCATCTTTTGTATTATCAAAGGCTATCCAAATTGTACAGTTTTTACCTGTCGCACTGGCAGAAATGCCCCTTATGTTAATTCCACCAAGGGCTATACTCTGAAGAATTTTTGCCCCTAACCCTGGCTTGTCAGGACCTGTTATTTGGACTGCTGAAATTCCATCGTTCTTTTTGAAATTTAAGGATTTTGCTTTTTTAATTACTCCTTGTCCTTCTATCGGAGAAACGAAGACTACTCCTTTCCCCTCTGTCGTTCTCCTGGCGAGCAAAAACTTTAGATTTGCTCCACTTTCCGCAAGTGGTTGAATTACATTAGCTAAACTTCCAGGTTGATCGGAAATTTCAGCTGACCAGACATCAACTTTTTTGATTTCATAACTCATAACAATTCTCCTTACCCTTAGGTGAGTTAACTGATTTATACTATATTATCATAAAATTAACACGAGTTAATTGTTTGTTTCAATCAGATACTGAATTACATAGATTGAAAGATGAAAGATTACTATCCTTTTCATATAATGGCTAAGCCTGTTGGGCCTACTTGTAATTTGAGATGTGAATATTGTTTTTACCTCGAAAAGTATAAGATGTTTCCCAGTATAAAAGTAATGCAGGAACAAGTGTTAAAAAAGTTTATTCAAGAGTATATTTCTGTTAATCCGTCTGAAGAAATAGTATTTGGATGGCAAGGTGGAGAGCCGACCATAGCAGGTACTTCATTTTTTAAGAAGGCAGTAGAATATCAAGAACTTTTTTCTTTAGGCAAGAAGATAATAAACACATTCCAGACTAATGGAGTAAACCTTAATGAAGAGTGGATAGATTTTCTCACAACATACAATTTCTTAGTGGGTATCTCGATAGATGGACCTAAGAGTATTCATGATAATTTTAGAAAAGATAAGGAAAACAAAGGTAGCTTTGAAAAGGTCCTAAGTGCAATAAAAATAATGAGAGAGAAGGGGACGGAATTTAACACACTAACATGTGTGCACAAAAAGAACTGGATGAAGGGGAGGGAGATTTATAACTTCCTGAAAAGTGTAGGAAGTAGATTTATGCAGTTTATCCCTATAGTTGAGAGGTATACCCATAATAGAAAAGATGGGTTGTTTTTAGGTACTCCATGCGATGAGGCCTATGTAACTGAGTGGTCAATTACACCTGAACAATGGGGTCAGTTCTTAGTCTCTGTCTTCGATGAGTGGGTTAAAATGGATGTGGGAAAAATTTTTGTCCAGATTTTCGATATGGTTCTTACCGGATGGGTTGGATTAGAACCGCCTTTGTGTGTAATGAGTAAAGAATGTGGTAGAGCTTTAATCATTGAGGCCGACGGTTCTATATATTCTTGTGACCATTATGTATATCCTGAATTCTATCTCGGAAATATCTTGGAGAAGCCACTTTCGGAAATCGTATATTGTGATTTTCAAAAAGAATTTGGGAAGTCAAAATCTTTCTTACCAAAAGAATGTCTTGAGTGTAAATACTTACATGTATGTAATGGTGGATGTCCAAAACACAGATTTTTGGAGGCAAAATGTAGGGATTCTAATTCTTCATGTAAGAGGAATTATCTATGTGAAGGATACTATATGTTTTTTGACCATATATCGCCGTATATGGATACTATGGCTGAGTTAGTTAAAAAGAATCTACCTCCTGCATTTGTAATGGATATTTTCAGTAAAGAAAGAGTTCACTCGGAATCAAGAGAAATCAATCCGAACACCGATTGCCCATGTGGAAGTGGGAAAAAGTACAAGAAATGTTGTGGAAAATTTAGCTAATTTTCCTCTTTTTGTAAAGACTTGTCTCTTTTTACTAAGATCTCCCACCTCTGATTAATTTCTTTCTGATATTCTTCAATTTCTTCCGGCGTGAATTTTAGAAATCTGTTTTGGAGGTTTAGATATTCATCTATTGACTTTAATTTTCCCCCCATCGCAATCCTTCTGCTTCTTCCTGTAAGTCTCAGCTCACCATTTTCAACCTCGTATAGAATAAATGCACCTGTTTCAACAGCCAACTGTCCAATATTCACTGTGTCTTTAGGGTCGTATTGCCATCCTGAAGGACAGGGAACTAATAAATGTATGTATCTTAGTCCTTTTATGTCTTTTGCTTTTTTTACTTTATCGTATAAATCGATAGGATAGGCTACACATGCAGTAGCTACGTAGGGGATATTATGCGCTTCCATTATCTTTGGCATATCCTTGGGATTATGCCGTTTGCCTTCAAGTGGGGTAGTTGTAGTTTTGACACCTCGAGGTGTAGCTCCTGAGCGTTGAGTTCCCGTGTTCATATACGCCTCGTTATCATAACATATGTATAAAAAATTTTGATTTCTTTCACTCGCACCACTTAGTCCTTGAATTCCAATGTCCACAGTTCCTCCGTCTCCAGCCATTGCAAGAACAGTGTAGTCGTTTTCCTTATTTAGTGCCTTTAGACCTATTGATACACCAGATGCAACTGCAGCAGTTCCAGGAAACACACTATTTATCCAAGGCACCCTCACAGAAGATACAGGATACATCCCACCCAAGACGGTTAAGCAGGATGCAGGAACTACCATTATGCATTTCCCATCAAGTGCTTTGAGTATGTACCTCAATCCTATTCCTAAACCACAGCCTGCACAAGACCGGTTACCAGGAAGCATGTATTCTTCAACCGGTAAATCCAAAATGGTGGTCATAAGTAAATCCTTATTTAAAGTTAGTTAATACTTACAATTAATCCACTTTGCCTCTGTAAGATCTCTCTTCACAATCTTTCCCTTGTTGTACTTATCCCAAGTTTCATAAACTGCCTCTGCAATCTCATAGGGTTTTACATCCCTTCCACCAAGGCCTGCTATATATCCGATTAGTAATGTATCAGAACTTGATTCGAATAAGGCGGACTTTAAATCTACACATATTGGGCCCTGATAACCATAACTTAAGCTTTTATCTATAGTTACGATTAACTTTTTATCATGTAATAGTTGCAAGAGCTTTTCATTTGGGAATGGCCTGTAAGTTCGCAGGGTCAATAAACCAGCAGGTATACCCACTTCCCTTAACATATCTATTGCTATTGAGCTTAGTAAGGAAATACTACCTGCACATACGACTACTATCTTAGCATCATCAAATTTATATGTAGAGCATAATCCCCCACAGCTTCTGCCAAATCTTTCTTTAAATTCATTGTCTATCTCTTCTATAACAGGGAAACTTTCTCTTAGAGCGGTATGGTGAAGATATTTATGTTCTAAATAGCCATGACATACTATACCATCTGCATTTTGTCTGGGATCAGGCAATGTGACAGGGTTAATATTTACTGGTTTTTTTAAATCTATCGGCGTGTGAGGGACATAAGGAGGTATAAAGTCCTGGACATCTTTGGCATTCGGGACCTCAACAGGCATTACAGTATGGGACAGTATGTAGCCGTCATAACAAACCATAACCGGTAGATATACCTTTTCTGCTATCTTAAAAGCTTGAATAACTGTATCTAATATTTCTTGGTTATTTCTGCAAAATAACTGAATCCAACCTGCGTCTCTTTGGGACATCGAATCTTGCTGGTCGTTTTGGACACTCCAAGGCGCAGCCATAGCTCTATTTACGCACGCCATTACAATGGGTAGTCTTGACCCCGATGCCCAGTGTAATTGCTCGCACATATATGCTAAACCATTTGCACTCGTAGCGGTAAAAACACGCGCTCCTACAATAGAAGCCCCTATGCAGACACTCATTGCACTATGTTCGCTTTCTACATGAACAAACTCTGCATTTAATTCTCCACTCTCTATAAATCTTGCTAATTCCTCTACAACTGGAGACTGGGGAGTTATAGGATAAGCAGCTACAACTTGAACCCCAGATAAATATGCTCCTATGGCTGTAGCCTGATTACCTGTAATTATGTGAGTCCCAGATGGATAGGATTTTGGATTTTTTTGTGTCTCTGTTTTCGGCCCTTTTTCAAGTATTGTTTTCATCGAACTCATTCCTCATTTCTATTGCATTAGAGGGACAAATTTCTGAACAGATCCCACATCCTTTGCAGTATTTGTAATTAATCGTCGGAAAAGGTCTCCTCTCAATTGTGGATTCTGGGCAATAAGCCCAACATTGGAAACAAACTCCTTTTTGAGATTTCATAGCTATGCATTTATCTTGGTTTATAATTGGTTTTTGCGTTCTCCATTCACCTGTCAATCCGCCTTCTCCCTCTGCTGGAGAAGAGAAGGATATGATGTGCTTACAATCTTTTGTATTCATAGAGTTTATCCTTTAATAACAGAATTATTTAATGGTATTACTCGTGCTTCCCTAAAAACTTGAGATATCGCATCAAAATTCTTCGCTAAAGCTGTGGGACTGAAAAAATATTCAAGTGCTTTATGCATACTTGAAAGGTCTATTTTAGGGAGAACATGGAGCAATGTACCGAGCATCGGAGTGTTTACTAATGGCACTCCAGCATAGACAAGACCTAAGTCCGTAGCAATTTTAGTAGCATTGACATAAACTATGTTAAACTTCGGAGATGGATTAATGATGTCCGGAGTATTAATAATCAACCATCCTCCATTGCTTAATCCTTGTGTGACATCTATAGACTTAAATAAAGTATGGTCTAAAACCACTACAATATTCGGACTGATAATCTGGCTGAGATCTCTTATTGGTTGGGAACTAAGTTTAGTAGTTGCTATGACAGGGGCACCTCTTCGCTCTGCCCCAAAAAAAGGTGCTGAGGTTGCTCCTATGTATCCACTTAGGTAACCTGCGGTGGCTAATATTCTACCTGCGGTTACTGCTCCTTGTCCTCCCCTTCCGTGCCATCTTATTTGAATTAGGTCAACTTCTTTAAAATTCCTAAAGAACAACCGTACTTCATTTTCATCCATTATTTACTACCTTGTTAAATATCATCCATAAATACTTTATATCACCGCCATCGGATAATAAAGTTCATATAAAATTTATCAATTTTTAACTAAGCTTTTCAAAGGAACTATTGGAGGTGTCTGAAAAGAAAACATTTTTCATTTTTATTCAAAGCATCAGAGGCTAAATTATCTAATTCTATTAAAACCTCTTCAGAGATTTTTTCGAATTCATTTTCACTTTTCACATAAAACCATTTTACTCTTTTATCTGCGCGGAACCATATCATTTGGCGTTTTGCATAGTGGCGGTGGTGAAGCTTTATATTTTCTATAGCGGTATGTAAATTATGATCTCCTCTTATGAACTTTAAGAGCTCTCTATAGCCTAACGCTTTCAACCTATATATATCTTTTTCATATCCGCGTTCAAGAAGTAGTAAGAGTTCCTCTATCCATCCTTTTTTAATCATCTCATGGACTCTCAGATTGATCCTCTCATATAAGGTTTCTCTTTCCCAGTTTATACCTACTATAAATACATTTAGGGGCTTTGCGGTAGATTGGTGTTCTTTGTGCCACTGAGAGTAAGATTTTCCAGTTAGTTCGAATACTTCTAAAGCCCTTACTAACCTTACTACATCGCGGGGACTTGTTAATCTCTCCGCATACAGAGGGTCAATGCCTTTTAACCTGTTAAAAATCTCTTCTATCCCATATCTTCTTATCTCTTCTTTTATCTTGTCTCTAATCTCTTCGCACCTCCCTGGGCCTTTAAATAAGCCGTCAATAACTGCTGATAAATATAATCCTGAACCACCTACAATAATTGGCATTTTCCCTTTTTCTTTTATTCTTTCTATTTCTCTTCTGGCGATATTTTGGAAGTAACCTGCGCTCATTTCAAAGTCGGGAGGTACAAAAGCAACAAAATGGTGAGGAACGGTTTTTCTTATTTCTAACGGTGGGGCAGAAGTTCCAATTTCCATTCCTTTGTAGAACTGCATAGAGTCAACAGAAATAATTTCGGTTTTTAGTTTCTCCGCTAACTTGATGGAAAGGTCAGTTTTTCCAGACCCTGTGGGACCTACTACCGCAATGGCATCTATCATTGCCTTCTCCGGAAGGTTTTTTCCATTTGTTGGATGGTAAGCTCTATGAGTATTGGTCTACCATGAGGACAGGTATAAGGCGGAACCAATTTTCTGAAGCCTTCTACCAAAGCAATTCTCTCGGAAACTTCTAATTTATCGCCTGCCTTTATGGCACCTTTGCATGCTCTCGTGGCTATAGCAAGCAAGGACTCAATGTAATTTTTCCTTTGGAATAGTTCGCCCTGCATTAATTCATCTAATATAGAGAACACGAGTTCTTTTACTTTACCTTCATCGTACAAATAGCATATTCCCAATATTTGAAATGTATTCTCACCGAATGGTTCGATTTCAATGCCTATTTTTTTAAAGGTTTGTAAATTTTCTTCTAAAATTTTGTTATAAACCTTGGGAACTTCTATAACTATAGGTACTATAAGCCTTTGAAAAGAAAAGTTTTCCTCCACCAATTCCTTTTTCAATTTTTCAAATATAAGTCTTTCGTGAAGTGCGTGCTGGTCAATAATTAGAAGTCTATCTTTTTCAGTTACCACTAAATAAGAGTCAAAAATTTGAAGGGGTACTTGTTCCATAGGTTCGTATAGCATATAGGAGGGATGAGGGGACAATATGTTATCATCCGTTTTTTCTCCCTCAATAGTCGATTCTTTCGGTGTGATATATCCTAAATTCTCTATTAAATCAGTCTTCAGAAACTCCTCTTTGTGTTTATCTATTTTTAATTTGTCATCTATCAACTTTTCTGAAAGGATTTCTTTTTGTTGGACTGACTCCGAAGCTGAAGAGATAGTGGTAGGATTTTTTATATCTGAAGAATCTGCAATTTCTATAGAGGGATAATCTTCTTTTTTTATAGGAGAGATTACAAGGCTCTTATGAAAAGTGCTTTCTGTAAGTTTTTCAAACTGAGATCTAATAACTTTTTGTAGAAAAGACCTTATGTTCTTCTCATCCCTAAACTTTATTTCCTTTTTGGTGGGGTGTATGTTTATATCAATCATATAGGGTGGAATCTCAATAAATAAAATACCAATTGGATACTTTCCAGTTGTTATCAAGTTTCTATAGGCTTCCTCAAAACTGATTTGTAAAATCCTGTTATATACTGGTCTATTATTGACGAAAAAAAATTGATAGGAGCGGTTAGAGCGCGTTAGTGAAGGTAGTCCAACAAATCCAGATACAGATATGGTATAAGAGTGATTTTCACCATCTTCAAATGTTTCTACCGCAGGTAAAACTTCAATCATTTCAGCCCTTGTTGAATTTCCCCATAGTATTTCTATTCTTGAAGATAGATTTGTTTCTGGAGGTATTTCAAACAATAGTTTATCGTTGTGAATTAGAGAAAAACCTATTTCTGTATGTGATAGAACATATTTTTGGACAACATCTACACAGTGACTTAATTCTGTAGTGAGCCCTTTCATAAACTTTAGTCTTACTGGGGTATTGTAGAATAGTCTATTTACGGATACTTTTGTTCCAGGGGGACATCCTACTTGTGTTACTGATTTTATCGTTCCTCCGTGGATAACAATCTCAGTTCCTACCTTATCATTTCTCCGCCTCGTGGTGAGAACAAATAAAGACACTGCTGAGATACTACTTAAAGCCTCCCCTCTAAAACCATAGGTTCTTATATTTGAGAGATCTTTTTCAGTTTTAATTTTGCTTGTAGCATGCCTTTCTATAGATAAAAGGGCATTTTGCTCTGACATGCCTATCCCATCGTCTATAACTTCTATTAACCTTAACCCGGAAGCTACTAAGTTAATAGTTATTCTTTTCGCATGGGCATCTACACTATTTTCTATTAGCTCCTTGACAACAGAAGCAGGTCTTTCTATTACCTCTCCAGCAGCAATTTTATTGGTCACATCTTCTGGTAGTATTTTAATGACTGGTTCAGAGTTATCCATATTATTCTAACTTTTTCGGGTTAAAAAGAGATAGAAATAATTATAACATTAAGGCGTTAAAACTTTTCCGAAGGTGTTATTTGCCTTTTTTATTCTTTGCCCGTATTTGTTTTTCGATTGAGATTTGAGTCGTAGAAGAGACGGAAATTTTTTTGATAAAGAAGAATAGAAATATACCTACCACTATTTCTATTATACAGAATACTTGCTGGTCACTAAGGATTCCCAAACCCATTTGTGTAGGATTGTGGTCACCCCTAAACATTTCATTAAAAAATCTCATTCCTCCGTGTAGTAGAAAATAAATTGGGATAGTAATTCCATCAAATGGTTTCCACACATCTCTTATATATATTAGAAGTAAGCAAAGAAAAATCAGCCCGGCAGTTGCATATAACTGAGTAGGGTGGACTGGTAATGACCAATTTCCTTCTCCAGGGTATGACTGGAACACTATACTACCAGAGGGAAATTTTATTGCCCATGGTATGGAAGCAGGTTTACCATAACAACAGCCATTAAGAAAACATCCTATTCTTCCAATTCCTTGGCCAAGTGCTAAATAGGGAACTGCACAGTCGGCTACCGTTAAAAAGGAAAGGTTTCTTCTCTTTATTGCCCAGTATGCATAGGCAAAGGTAAAAGGAATCGCACCTTGAAATACTAATCCTCCTTCCCATACCGCAATCCATCCGAGGGGATTTGTAATTGAATAATCTTGTGGAAACATTATGATGTGGAGAAGTCTCGCACCAATTACTCCTATTATCAGTGTGACAATCGCTTCCGTTTGAATAATTTCAGGATTGATTCCTCGTAGTCTCGCCTCTCGTTGTGTGAAATAAAGAGATATAAGAAATCCTATTGCTACACATAATCCATAACTATGTATTTTAAGCCAACCAATTTGAAATATTATAGGATACATTTGTATGAGTTAGAAAAAATCCTTGCAAGAATCAAGGGTCTACCTGAAATTTTCTCTCTCTTGTTCCTTTTCATACTCGCTTTGGCATACTACACAAAATCTGGCATATGGTATAATCTCTAATCTTTTCTTAGGAATCGCCTTTTTACACATTTCACAAATACCATAAGTGCCATTTTTTATTCGCTTTAAGGCTTCTTCAATTTCTTGCAGTTGTTGAAATTCATTACTAGCAATTGAAAGTGCAATTTCTATATCGAAAGCTTCTGTTCCAGTTTCAGCAAAGTCAGATATATCTTCAGGGTTTCCTTCGCCAAGTTTTGTGTTTTCTTCAGCCAAACTTGATCTCTCCAATGAACTTAGGTTCTTAAGCAATTTATATTTCTCATCTCTTAGCAACTTTTCAAATAGTTTAAGTTCGGATTTTTTTAATTCATTCTTTTCTGTTGCTTTTTTCTTCATTTCTTACTGCTCCTATTGGGAATACTTAGGGAGATAGTTTGTCTTTTAATGCGGATAATTGTTCTGCCAATTGAGTATTTACCAAGTAATCATCCTTGGATTTGTAAGTATCTTTCTGGTGCATTGAGGGTTCTCTTCTTACTTTTTCCTCTCTTATTTTCCTATTTTCGCTTAAAGCATTGTCTACAGTAGCTACCCCACTATTTTCTTTTTTTTCTCTTCTATTTTCCTTTTCTAATCTTTGGGGAAAGTAAGGTATTAAGATTACCCTATTGTTGTCGAGATCAATAGATTCTATGTTGACTTTAACAAAGTCCCCTATTTTTTTATCTAATAGTTTGGCTTTGCTCATTCGTGTAAGGGAAGGATTATTTTTTGTCCATATAACACCGTCAATTGGTATACCTATATCCACTATTACATTTGTGTCTGTGAATTTTTTGATAATACCTTCTGTTTGCATTCCCACTCTAAGGTCAGAAACTCTATATATTCCGTCTGAGTATCTTGGAAAGACGAATACTCCTCTTGGATCCCTACCCGGACTTCTCAGTTCCTTTGTAATGAGTCTAATGGCTTCTCTGCCGAGAAGTTTCTTATTCTCCAGAGCATTTATTAGTAATTTGACATTTTTGAATGATGTAAAGAGAGATTCGATTGTAATATTAAGTTCGTTTGCACAACTCTCAATAGCACTATACCAATCAGGATGAATCCTTGTTTTATCTAATGGATTCGTCCCTCCGTTGATGAACAAGAATCCTGAGCATTGTTTAAATAATTCTTCAGTCATTCCAGGGACGCTCAATAGTTCGCTTCTTGTTTTAAATCCACCGTTATTGCTTCTTGCCTGGATTATGTTTTGAGCAAGTTCATTTCTTATTCCGGCGACACATTTAAGCTCGTGGTATGTTGCTTTATTTAGGTCTACCCCAACTGTATTTACGCAGTGTTCGATTACTTGATTTACTGCAATATTAAACTTTTTCTCATTTACCTCTTTATGTAAAATTCCATCGGGTAAATATACAGGAGGAAGTTTCATCAACTCTCTTAGTGGATTTATAAAACATTTAGCTAAATAGTAGGCTTCTTTAATCTTCTTAGGATGATTCGGAACTTCGATCTCAGCTATTCTAGTATGTGAGAAGTTCTCTGCATATCTGGATTCATAGGTTACATACCTTATTCTTGGATTTCTGTAATTGGATACCAACTCACCAACAAATTGGAACGCATCTTCTACGCCTTTCGAATTTCCTACTACTATATGCTTTATCTGATAGGTTTCAATGTATTTTTTCACTTTTTCTTGTGTCTCAGAATACTGTAAACCTGAAGTGGTAGGAGGAACTAAACTTGATTCTAATAAATTACCATCTTTATCTACTACGCAAATACCCCAGTCCTCATCCTCTGAAGGCATAAGTGAGAGTATCACATCAACATTACAAGGAGGGAACATAAGAACTTCTTGTAAAGAGCTTCTCATGTCTGCAAGGAAATTTCTCTCAACCTCTTCTCTTAGTTCTTCAATCGCGCGGTTTTCACAAATAGTTCTCAACTGTCTTTTAAATGCTTCTTTTATACTCATTCGAATGTGGTTTTCAAAAACACTCCCTTTTTCTTTAAGATAAACTTTAAGTAATTCATCTATTACTAACGACTCGTCTATATCGATGCTTACTTTGAGGAAACCTATTTTCATCCCCCTAATAATCTGGAGAAATTGAATACTTCCTACATTTCTTATTGGTTTTTTAAAGTCATGATAGGCTTCGAACTGTGTTCTTTGAGTTTGTGCTGGTTTTGTAGAGGATGTAGTTAAAACTCCCTTTTCGAGAAAGAGTTTTTTTACTATGTATCTTGCCTTGTAGTCTTGTTCTATCTTTTCCGATAGTATAGTAATTGCACCTTGAAGAGCCTCTTCAGGAGTGCTTACGCCTTTTGCGGAGTTTACAAAGGACTGAGCGGTTATTTCCAAAGGTTCCTGAACCGGTAGTTGTTTTAATATATAATCTGCTAACTCAGAGAGCCCTTGTTGAATAGCTTTTTTAGACCTTCCAGGTGTTTTTCTCTTTATAGGAAGTAGAATGTCATCCAACACAAAATAATCTTTTGCATTCTTGACTGCTTCTGCGAGTTCGTCATTGAGCATATCGTTTTTCTCAAGGATGGCCAAGGTCTCTTGTTTTTTATTTTCTAACTCAACGAATTTTCTGTATCTGTCATATATACTTACTAAAAAATTCCAGTTCTCTATGCCTACTTCATCTCTCTTGTAATAGTAAATATAATCAAGGTGATAGCCCTGGTTGATAAAGTCAATTAGGTTTAAGATCTTTTCTTTGTTGAATTTTACTGTCTCTGCAAACATTTGAATTTTCTCAGCCGTTATCATAGTGTGATCCACCTCACTTCTGATTTTATTTTTTTACACGAGATTGGTTTTTATTTTTATACTCAAAGATACATTTCACATCTTTTAAAATAGGTATATATCCTACCAATCATTGAAGGGTAATATCAAAAGGAATAGCCTTTCCTAAATGGCAAAATTCTATGATTAATAGTTGATTTTCCTCATCATAGCTGTGGGAAAATTGGCTGATCTCGGTGCTGGAGACGGAAGCTGGTCTCCTATCCAAGTATACCAAGATCTTACCTGGAATATCCTTAGGTCCTCTTACGAAAAAGGAATACCCTTTCTCCGTTTTGGATTCTTGCCTAATCCTGCCGGAGGAGACTATTATTGAAGGGGGAGATGTTGTTTCTCTAACTATACTTAAGTCGAGTAGTAAGGCTCTTGTGGAAGGTCCTAATGTTATTGTTTCTTTTATCTTAAGTTCTGGGTCGAACAAGTTAATGAATTTACCCTTTAGTATGTAAGGCTTATCGCTAATACTTTCATTCATAACTGAACAGATGTGATACGCTCCTCTACGAAGATGCAAGTAATTCTTGTAATTTAATTCCATTCCAACCAGCAGAGCCATTCTTTTTACATAACTTAAAACTTTGTCTGCACCATCTGTGGATCTCGCCAATCCTGAGGGATTTTCTTTAATCCACCATATCCATCCGTTTCCAGCATTTTCCGGTTCATTTGTAAGTTGAGTAGTGCCTAATGCTGTGTATACCAAGTGTTCAATAGGATTTGAGAAACCTTTTTTCCGCCACCATTGATCAAGTTTATTATAAGGGTCGTTGGTTTCGTCAAAGATTATCAAACACCCCCCTCCATTAATCCATTCCTTTAGTTTATAATGATAATCCTCCTTTAAAGGTTTTTGGCCCTCATATGTGAGTAAAAGCAATTTAATCCCTTCTAAAACCGGATACTCCAACAGATTTTCCATCTGAATTATCTTTAGTGGAATACCATTTTTTACCAAAGGAGTGGCGATACCGAAAAGGCAATTCAATTGTGCATCACTTGGGTGAGGCTCAGCTCTTTGGAACATCAAAGTGTCTGATACTAACATACCGATGGGGTAATCTCCTGATATCCATTCCACCGATTCTTGTTTCATATAGTTTAGTGCATTGATTACAGTTAGAATCTCGGAGCCATAATCTTTTGGAATTCTAATTTTTATATTTTTTTCTTCTTTTGATTTTGGATACTCCCCTCTAAAAATCCTGCTTGGCCATGGCATTACTTCATATGAATACACTTCTGGGAAAAATAGAGATGCGGTAACTGTAGCCTCATAATTTTCTCTATAATCATTCCAGTCTCTATTAGGATTATCTTCAATGGGGTCTGCGAGAAATACAAGATGCTTCTTCGTGGGAGCTACCATCCCTACCGATTGGGCATACTCTATGTATGCACTTTCGAAAGTTCGTTCTTTAAGAATCCCTCTAAAGTGATGTGGAGTTCGAGCTGTCCCTGTCCAGACTTGTGCAATAATGCCATCGCATTCAGGTATTTTGGTCAACATAGATTCTGGACTGACTATTCTCCACTGCGCGTAATTAATAAGTGTATGAGTAGGTACATAACACCCGTATGTATGCTCTTCCGTGTTATGAGTCTTAACAAACTGCATAGTTTCTCTTAGTGCCTTAGTATATAAATGATATTTTAGTAAGCTTGCCTTGTATTGGGATTCAATTGAAGTATCAGGGGGTAACCACTCTTCTTGATAGTAATCCTTCCAAATTCGTTTAAAGGCATTACTCCAACCAGTCACAGCCCAGAATTCAGGTTCTTCCAGGAATATATGTTCTACCCTCAAATTCAGAGGAGGTGTAAGTATTTCTCTTTTAATGAATTCTATGTAGCTGTCTGTTGGAACATTGTAACCAACTGTTTTACTGTCACCATGCATCCACACTTTCCCGCTCTTATCGGTTTGTATTTCATCGATTTTAAGCCCCTCGCTTGTAATGTAATAACTTTCATAGTTTCCCCATGAAATCCCAGTCATGTAGGAAACTCTATAACCCTCTCTTCTCCAACTTTCAACTTTTTCCTGTAATTTAGGAGAAGTGCCATAAACTATTGCAATGTCTGAGCCAATGTCTATTGTAGGGTCGAAACCCTCAGAAGTTTGAAAACAGGTGTAAAAAAAATCTTGAGGTGTATTATTAAGTGTAAACTCTGAAGTTTGAGTTAGCACGGGGATTAGTATATATATTAGTTGCATAATTTTCATGGCAGGGTCACTTTAAAATTGTTTATTGTTTTGTTTTTCTCTATACTTTAGAATATCGAAAAATTGGGATACAAGTCATGATAAGAGTGAGGTATTTAGTATTTATTTTCTTCTTATTTTTTTTCATTATCATATTTGGAACGATAGCATATATGGTCTTAGTAAAAGATGTGATGGGGATAAAGCAGTGGGAGGAATTTTATTCAGATAGTAAAGTTCAAGATTTAAAGAATTATTTATCTGAGGCTGATGCAAATCTCCGAGACATTATCGAAAACATTCAAATGGTGTGCGCCAGTAAAATTGTTAATACTTCAGATAGAATTTTATTAAACGCTATATTTATTCCTTTACTAATTAGAGAGAAGTATATAAAGTCAATTCAAGTGGTGCTTCCAAACAAAATTGAATATGCGATCTCGTCTTCTGACAAGGGGTGGAAAACTGCTTTTCAGATTTGGGGAGAAAAAGGATTGCTTAGGAAAACAGCTATATGGGCAGAAGACGGGGTTCAGATGCTCGAAGAAAAGGTAGAAGAAGTTCCTATTAGTGAGACTTTTACTGCTTTAGAATGGTATAAAAAATCAACTGAGATCTCTTTAACTCAAGCTCATAAAAATAGAAAAGGCACTCCAAAGGTTTGGGTTAGCAGACCTATATTAGACGAAAATGAGAAGAGCTTTATATCTCAAATAGGAATAGCAATAGGGTATGATGATGCTCCTTTTTCAGCTGTAAGCATTACCTTTGAATGGTCATGGCTACAAGACACTGTGGATTCGTTATATAGGGAGCAAAACATAGAAGCTTATATTTTATGCGATGAGTTAATAATATGTAGAGTAGGTTTGAACTATGGAAACATAGACAGTAAAACATCTGAAAATTACCTGAGTTCGGTTAATCTGCCTGAAGATGTTAAGGATACTTGGGAGAAGGCTAAATCCTTAGGTGGTGAGCATTTGATTAATGTTAGGAACGAAAAAATATTAGGTACCATTAATTGTTCATTCTTATTTAACTTTCCTCTTATGTGCGTATTCGAATTTCCAATATTGTATTCACAGCCATATAAAAAATGGAATGCTATATTTCTGATAATGACTATTGGAGTAATAATGATAATTTTTTTCACATTTATGCTTTCGTACTTATTTGAAAAGCCCCTTGAGAAAACTTCACACTGGTTGGAAAATCCTACTGAAAGGGAGTTTCACCCTAAAGAGTTTCTTTTATACGAGTATTACACGCTAATAAACAAATTCAATCACATATTAAAATTTTTGAGACCTCTTTGTTCCAACTCTTTATCTGTGCTCGATAAAGAAAATATTATTGAACAAAAAAAGGATAATTTCGTATACGCCCAACATAAAGAGAGTGGTAACAGGGACATTTTTGTGTTTTCTGAAAGCGGAATTGGTGGTATTACACTGGAAGTTTTTGAGAACCTTCAACGAGAAAACATTAGACTTCAAAAACAGATTGAGGTTCTTAACATTTATTACTCCACTCAGTTAAATTTAGGTGAGAGAGAAAAAAGTAAATATCTAACTTACCTAACTGGGATAAGAGAAGCTATTACATTAGTTAATAAGCCTGATTTGCCCATTTATGATAAGGTTGTTAAAATTCTGGGTTTATTAAATTCTGCGATAAATGTAGATTACTCAATAATTTTAAAAGTTAACCCAGAAACTAAATTATCTTCTACTTTAGCATCCTATCCTACATTAGATTTATACACCATTTCATATTCGGATTTATTAAGTATCATTGGCTCTTTATCTCAGTTAGAAGTTATGCAAGTCAAGTTAACACCTCAAAATTATTATCATTCAGAGCCTTTAAGATTGGTTAATGCCAAATCTATGATAGTAGCTTCTATCGAGAGATTGGGAGGAGATGAGTTAATATTAATTTCTGTATCCAGCGAAGAAAGAAATTGGGAGTATAAGGAAGAACTTTTCGTGGCTCTTGTTTCGAAAATATTGGGAATGTGTGAAATTATGAACAGTTTAGACACAACTCAATGTGAGGAGCAGAATTATGATTCAGGTGCTGGAAAATTTATTTAGATTAACTGAAAATCAAACAACGATTAAGAGAGAGATAATAGGTGGTATTACTACTTTTAGTACTATGAGCTATATTATCTTCGTCCAGCCATCTATTCTTTCTTTAGCGGGAATGGATTTTGGCTCAGTTTTGTTAGCAACTTGTATTTCTTCCGCAATCGCGACTTTCTTGATGGCTATACTCTCTAATTATCCTTTTGCCTTAGCTCCGGGAATGGGAGAGAATTTTCTATTTACTTTTACTATATGTCTAACTATGGGTTTTTCTTGGCAAAGTGCTTTAACAATAGTATTTATTTCTGGTTTACTATTTGTTGCTCTTTCTCTTTTTAGATTTAGAGAGAAGATAATAGAGATTTTTCCTGACTGTTTGAAGAATGCTATACCTGGAGCCATCGGTTTACTGATCGCTTTCGTAGGACTTCAGTGGGCGGGACTCATAATTCTAAATGAGGGAACAATGGTCTCCATCGGCAGTTTCAAACATCCAATTCCTGGAATTGCTTTAATTTCAGTGGCTCTGATTGTTTTTCTTCAAGGCATGAGGATTAGTTCCGCCATTCTAATAGGGTTATTTTTTTCAACTATTTGTTACTTAGTGTTAGGCATTATTCCGTGGAAACCTCCTGAACTCCATTATTCATTCTCCACTTTTTTCCAGTTAAATTTTGCGGAGCTGATAGAGAGATGGCCTGATGCTATAGTAGCAATATTTGTATTTTTCTTTCTCGATTTGTTCGACACGGTAGGAACGCTTATCGGAGTAGGTAATACTGCTGGGTTTATGAGAGAAGGGAAATTGCCACGAGCAAGTGGTGCCTTTCTTGCTGATGCGTTGGGGACCTGTGTGGGAGCTTTGTGTGGGACATCTACTGTTACAAGTTATATTGAAAGCGCCGCAGGGGTAGTAGCTGGTGCAAGAACTGGCTTGGCTTCAGTTGTCACAGGGATATGTTTTCTCTTAGTTATTCCCTTTATACCATTTATTGTCGTTCTTGGCTATAATGTGGCGCCTGTGTATTATTCAGAGATAGGAATGGGGGTAGGTAAGGTTAGCATGTATCCTGCAGTTGCTCCTGCGCTTATTCTCGTAGGTTTTCTGATGATGAGCTCAATAAAGAGAATCGTATGGGAAGATATGAGTGAAGGGATTCCGGCATTCCTCACTATCCTATTCATGGCTTTCGGATATGGAATAACAGAAGGTATTAGTGCAGGCTGTATCTCTTTCGTAGTTGTAAAAATTTTACTAAGAAGATACAAAGATATAAATCCCTGGATGCTTTTTATAGCAGTAGCATTCTTGTTTAGGTATATCTTTCTCAAATAGCGATAGTATTATAAACAACTAAAGTAGAGACTTTTGATGTGATATTCATATAAATCTTACAAGTTTACTTTTGGTATACCTTCGAACCCTTTTTTGAGTACTTCGTCTTCGAGTTCATAGTCCGGAAGTTTACTACTGATATATTCATCATAGGCGCTCATATCGAAGTGTCCATGCCCACTTAAGTTAAACAAGATGGTTTTTGCTTCACCACTTTCTTTGCATTTTAAGGCTTCGTCAATAGCCACTCTTACTGCGTGTCCACTTTCTGGGGCAGGTATTATCC
>JAOAHN010000087.1 GCA_026415215.1 Candidatus Hydrogenedentota bacterium | reverse complement strand
ATAGGCAAACAACTTCTACACTCGATAGCTAAAAAGAAACATACTGAGCTCTACATCAACCCCGGTGCAGAAGACACAGAACTAATAGAACTTGCCAAAAGCTTAGACCTCAATCCCATCTACGCCTGCAGTATCCTCGCCTTAAGTAAACCTAAGAACGAAGGACTTTCATGAATAAACCTTATGAAGAAGTTATCGATGTCTCTCTTATTCGAGATATCAATAAGATTACATCTTTATTTTGAAAGGAAACTTCTAAAAAGTTAAGAGGGTTGCTTCTATAAGATCTCTTACCACTTGCCGAAAAAGTCAGTAATATCAAAATAGATTCTTTTGTGTGGTCCACTTTTTAACTTTATCTCTATCTCATCATAAAGTCTATTTTTATGCTTAATCAACCTTTGCATTACAACCACCCAATCTTTATTCTTTACACCATATTTCTTTTATATCCACTTATATTCTGCTAATATACCACTTGCTTCATTTTGAGCTCCCTTTACTATAACAGCAGAATCCAATGATTCTCCTTCACCACCCTGATGAACGAAGTTATCCTTTTCCTTTTCGGTTTTGCTAAGTAGTCTCTTTAAAATACTATATAAGCTCATTTAAGGCAAAATCCATATATATAAAATTAGATTATAGTAAAAGTTTTTTGCAAAAGAACTTAAATAATTTCTATTTTCAATTTTTACATGAGATCTTTGCGAAGACTCACTAACTCGAACTTAGGCAGATCGGAAATAGAGATAGGAATACCTAATGGAGATCGGGGAAACAAGGAGGCGATATCCTGTTCTACAAGTGATAGCTCGATGTCAGGAAATCTTCCCAAGATTTTTTCCTTGGAAATTTTTAGGGCTTTCACCACTTCTTTGAAATACAAAATTTCTTGGTAATTTATCTCCTCATCTGCTTTTATCATTGATAAGAGATGATTAATAATTGTAAATTTCTCATCTTCCGACAATTTATTCTCATTTGCCGTCAAGAAAAGAATATGGTCAAGAATAAACTTTTTGCCTTCTTTATTAATATCATTGATTAACTTATTAATATTTTCTTCAATGTCAGCAATAGTGGAGAGATGTTTTCCTACAGCTGTTAATAGTTCTTTTAGTTTGCTAATCTCCCTCTCTTCTATTTCCCCGTCAACAGTCATACAACAAAAAATAGTCTTAATTAACAAGAATTCAAATTCCTGGCTATTCATTTTTTTTCTCCTTTTTCTCTTCTACTTTAAAACCAATTCTTGGTCTTTGAACATTATACGAATCTTCCTCAAATTTTTTCCTTATTTCCTCGTACCTCTTTAGCTCAGAGGGCGGAACTGTAGGTTTTTGTTTTTTTATTACTTCAATTAAGTCCTCCATAATAATCATTGAGTCTTCCCTTTCACCATTTCTGAACTTTTTTATGGCTAATTTTGAAGATTCATCTACAATTAATTTTATATCACTCGCTACATAGTTTTCTGTTATCTCCGAGAGCTTTTCTATATTTATATCAGACGAATGTGGTCTCTCACTTATATAAAGCTTAAATAAACCTATTCTTGCATTATAATCAGGAGGAGGAATGTAGTACCACTTCTCCAATCTCCCCGACCTAAGAATTGCACGATCGATTACTTCTGGACGATTTGTTGCCCCTATGACAAATACCCCACTGCTTCCAATATTATCTAACTGAGCTAGAAATTCATTTACCTCACCTCGTTGACTAGCGTTATCTATCAGGTCTCTATCCGGTACCATAGCATCCAACTCATCAAAAAATAAGATTGTGGGAGCCTGTTTCTTTGCTTCCTCAAAAACTTCTCTTATCTTTTCTTGAGTTCCATGAATATATATGCTTGCAATGTCAGAACATTTTACTTTGATATAGTTAAATCCAGCTTCCTCAGCAAACTTTTCGGCAAAAAAAGTTTTGCCACAGCCTGGAGGCCCGTAAAAAAGAACACCGTTAGGAATAGTTAGATTATGTTTGAGGTATTCTTCAGGATTTCTAATTGGATCGATTACTTCTTCCTTCAATTTTTCTTTGAGAGTATCCATACCACTTATTGCATTAAATCCTACCTTTTTTTTGAGAGGGGAGGTTTCACCTTTCCGGGACCGAGAAGTTACTGAACGAGATTTTCTAATACTGAGTTTACCCTTTAGAGCATCCAAAAACTCTTTCGCATTACTAAATCGTTCTTCGGGGTCTTGAGAAAGTGCTTTTGTGATAACTCCAGTATACAATTTGATCACATCAGGAGGATAGCATAAACCCTTTACATTAGGGTATTTTAATGGTTTTTCTCTCTCGGATAGAATTTTATCCCTTAGATTTAGAAGTTTACCAAAAGGGGGTTTAATACTCTGGACATCTTTCACAAACCAAGGGGGTATGCCGAATAGCAAGTGATACATTAATGCCCCTACCGAATATAAGTCTGAGCGGGTAGAAAATTTACCTTCAAAACATTCAGGAGCTAAATAGAATAACTCAAGGGTGTCAAGATTTTCTGAGCTTAAACAAACTCCTCCATTTTTCATTAATCGAGCTCTACTGAATCCCCCTATTACTACATGAGGTGGATTGTTAGTTAAGTCTAATAGTATATTATCAAGGGTTAAGTTATTGTGGACTATAGGAGGAGTGAGTGAATGTAGGTAATCAAGTCCGGCAAGTATACTTGATACAATGTGAGAAACTTCTCCTGGAGTTATGAGTTTTTCTCTATTTCTTTTCTCTGATAAATCCTCACCTGGAACAAAATCGAGTACAAGATATTTACAACTTGAGTTATCGCAAGAGATTTCGTCGCTCTCAATGTATCTTACAATATTTTTGTGATTTACATTCCTAAGAATATTTATTTCCATTGGATTGCCATCTTCATCTATATCAGATGGAGAAATTTCTGGCAGGTAATAAAGTTTCAAGAATAAAACTTTTCCCTTCTTATCATTTACCCTGTAACACTCTACTCCCTCTTTTTTCTTTATTAGAAATCTGACTGTGTATTTTCCCTTTACTATATCTCCTTTATCAAAAACTTGATAGTTTCTCATTTTAAATCCTACCTCCTACTCTTCTATTCCCTATTGGGTAGGTAATCGAAGTAATAAGTCTGGTCCTTTTTCACCACTCAATTTAATAAGTTCTTCTACAATAGGAGCCAGTTGATTTCCATCTTCAAAATCTGAATTTTTTAGTATTTGACTACCCATTTTTATTAATTCCCTAGCTTTATAAGGATCTCTCCACGGAATTTTGGTGAAGTTTTGCTCAAATGATTTGAAGATTAATCCTAAAGAGACTGTTGGTTTTAGCACACTCCATGCATCTCTTACAAAATTTGTCGCCTCTATACGGAGTGCCTTTAGGCCTTTTAAATCCCCTTTAGCACTATATGCTGCAGCTTTATTCTCAAGTTTTTCTATTTCCTCTTCTAATTTTTTTTCTATATTTTTCCCCTTAAGACTATCTCTCACAACTCTATCCCCTCCATCGTTTATAATCGCTATTACCGTCTTACCGATATCTAAAATTCCCTTAATTTCTTTCAGAACTTTTTCGGGTTCTTTAGAAATCTTTTCCTCTTCTAACCTACGGAGCTTATCTTTAATTTCATTTTCTATTCTAATTTTACTATCTACGTCTTCCCCTATTCTAATTATTTCTTCTTTAGTTTGTTCAACCCATTTTTTAAGAGATAAGTCATCTACTTCATCCGCACTTTTTTCTATCTTTTGAAGCCTTTTTGATAAACTCTCCGAAGTAGGAATCTCAATTTTCTTTATCTCAACCCTTACCTCTTCTGTATGGTCTATTGTAGGAAACTCAGCCTCAAATGTTAGGATGTGAGAAGAATCCACCTTGATAGTAATATTTACCGGGCTGTTAGCGGGAAGAAATTTTGGAAGTTGGTCTCCACTTATGATTACATCTATTATCTTAAAATTTAAATCTGGGTCTGTTCCTTCAGAGTTATACTCCCCCTGATATATGGGAATTCTCAGTACATCTTTAGGATTTCCCGGTCTTATATCAAAAGGAGTTATCAAATTCTCTACAATTCCAGAAATCCCTGTACCTATAATTCTTCCTTTCTCTAATCCTTTAATGGGAAGGAAAACCTCTTTCCGGTCCAATACAGAAAACACTGTTATGCCTATATGATAAGGTAAAACTTGCATTTTGTCCACACCACTTATGCCATGCAAGATGTTAAATTCACTCGGCTCACAGTTAACTTGATTGCCTTTGTTATCAAAAACAACTATTTTAAAGTTATTGGGTCTATTAGGTAATATTAAGAGTTCAAAAATTTGTGGTTTATTACCTACAGACACTCTTCCCGTAGTATAAGCGCCATCTGCTCGTATTATCTCTATTTCATAATTGTTATTGGGGTTTAAAACTTTGCAACTCACATACTCCAGCTCTTCAGTGGTGGTGCTTCTAAAATTAATTTCAAGCTGTACCAAGTCGTTACTTATTCTTTTACTTCTTATCTTTTCTGGTACTCTTCTTGTTGAACCGTACAATGCAGCTCCTTTAGCTACTACCGTCATTGGGTCAATAGTAGTAGGAATTTTCTCGGTTATCTGTTCTTTAAGCATTTTTCTTAGTATTGGAGTGTGAGTTGGACCCCCAACGAGTAATAAAGCCGATACATCTTCTGGAACCAAGCCATTTCTACTTAATAATTCTTTTGTAATATCAATTGTTTTTTGAAATATGGGGGCAATAACCTTCTCAACGTCATCCCGAGAAATAATTAAATCTATTTCTGGTTCTCTTCCCTCATCGTCCTCAAATTCAAGGTCCCCTATATTAGTTATAATGTGCCATTTCTGTTGAGAGGAAAGTTGTATCTTTGCCTCTTCTGCATATGGCCAAAGGGCTCTACGCAACTTCTCTTTCTTAAGAGGGTCTCTTAAAATAGAGTTTATCGAGTATTTTTCTCTAAGATAGGGCACTAGGATGGAATCAACTATTGCGAAGTCAATATCTTTTCCCCCCAACGGATCACACCCATGATTGTCTACTACTACAGGCATATTTTCACTATTTTTTACTAAAGAGACATCAAATGTTCCACCTCCTAAGTCATAAACTAACCAATATCCCTCTACTGCATCTTTCTGAATCCCATATGCAATTGAAGCAGCTACGGGTTCCTGTATCAACTCTATATATTCAAACCCAGCCATCTCTCCTGCTTTTTTTGTAGCCTCTATCTTAGGCCCTATGAATGTTACAGGGTGAGTTATAACCACAGCATTTATATTTTCGTCTTGAACAAATGATTTTAATTTCTTTAAGACCTCTGCAGATAGTTCTTCGGAACTATAATACTTACCCGTATTGGGAGAATAATACTTGTAGTCACTTCCCATTGTCCTTTTAAAACTTGTGAAAACATTCGAGCTGTTTTCCTTAGGGTTCCTCAAAGCACTAGCTAATTCTTTTTTTAACGCATTGTATGCATTATCTCCAACAAAGACTACCCCTTTTTTTGTAAAATACACACAGGATGGAATTGTATCCTTAAGAGAATCCGACTTCAATATAGTTGGAATACCGTTAACCATTCTTGCAATAGCTGAATTTGTCGTTCCCAAGTCAATCCCATAATCAATATTGTATCTCATAATGGTCCTCCTTCATGAGATTTGCAAGGTATGTATTTAGGGATATAATTCCTCTTTATTCACTTCTTTCCCCATTTCCATATCACCTCCTACACCTACAGAGACTTCTACATGTCCTTGTTGTATCATCTTACCATTATAATTCAGTTGAGGTATCAGAACCTTAGTAATTACTGCTTCTCCTCTCTTTAAGTTCTCATCCTCAATAAAGTTGACAACATTTAAACTCATTCCTTGGTGGTAAGTTGAACCTAAAAGGGGAACTATTTCATATCCATTCGAAGAAAGCCTATTTCTTAGTTTTTCTATAGATTTGTTTATTTGCTTTATCCCTTTAGTGTTAGGATCCATCTGACTGATATTTCTTTCGATATTATTTATTTCATTCGCGATGTAGATAGCCCAAGTATGATCTACCTCGTGTGGAGTTTTCTCTTCCTCCTTCTTAACAGTACCTAATTCTTGAAGTACCACAGTGAGGTTGTCCAACATCTCAAGAAACCTATCGTACTTGCCCAACACTTTTTCCTGGAAGGTATCCCCAAAAGAAGTAAATAGGGTATAAACTTTCAGGTAGCTTATCAGAACAATCGCCCCAATAGTTATCAACAATAAAGGAACAATAAACATCATGAAACTACGCATGCTCAGGAGAAAATTCCTAATCTCTTCAAAACTTTTTGCCATTGAGATTTTCATTTCTCCTGTAGCAGTGTTAACTTCTCTTATCTTATCGTTTATCTCTTCAATTTTGCCACTGAAAACATAGATTAGCTCCTTGTTTTTACTTACACTTATGGTTAGTTCATTTAAGCGGTCACCCAGATTTTTGATCTCATCTCTATTAAGTTCTACTTCTTTCAGAAATTCATCTTTGAATTTATGGTATTCCTCTGCATTTTGCTTGAGAAGACCCGCAAGTTCATATATACTATTTGAGGTTTTTTCAAGAAACAATGATGACTCGTTTTTCATTTCTGCAATTATTTTCAAAACTTCATCTAGGTTAGCAGAAATTCTTTCTAAAGCCGATAATAGTTCATTTCTCACTTTTTCAATATTATCACTCAGGGTGATTAATCTCTCTTGTTCTTTATCATCATAACTTTTTAGTATTTCTTGAATTTTATTAAACTCGGTTATCCTCCCCCTGCTTTCTTTTATTTGTAGCTCTCTTATGCTTTTCAATTCTGATTTTAGTTTTTCATATAGTTCGTTGAGTAGTACTGCTTTTTCTCCTTCTTCAATCTGTTTCAATGAAGATTGAGTTGTCTCACCCTCCCCAAAGGAGAAGAAGCAAACTTGCAAGAAGGCCATACACATCAGTGTAAGTGTACTCTTTCCTTTTCTTATCATACTAATGCTTCCATCTTCTACTTCTTTGGGGCGTAATCCCCATATTTTTAGCATCTTTCATTTTAACCTTGCACAAGTCCAACATACTTAATATTAAAACAGGCTAAATGTTTTATAAGAAATAGATAATTGTGGCAATAATTATTATCAGAAGGACAACTTTATTACACCCTGCATGGGCATCAGGAACATTTCTTGATATAGAATCTATAATATTCTCCAAAGTTTTCTTATCCATACGTAGCGATTCTTTTACCTCTAATAATGCATCCATTCTCTCAAGTTCTAAGGTTATTGAGTGTGCCTTCTTAAGAAGGCTATAGAGGTCTCGCAATCTTCCTAATAGCTCATAACGGTTAATACCCATCTTCGCAATGAAGTCTATTCTTGCTTGTTCTTCATTAATAATAGTAATTAGAATCCGCCTTACCATTACTATCACCGCAGTGCTTATCATTAGGTAAGCTTCGTCATTCTTTCCTAATCGTTCCCTTATAATTGCCAGTTTAGGTTTGCATGAGTCAAGTAATGATCTTGCTAAATCTATAGAAAAGTGTGATTTTGATGCCGTTTCTAATTCTTTTTGAATGTAAGCAAATTCCTTTTCTAACTTGTGAGATTCTCCCCATTTCTTGAGTGCCTTGAGATTTTCCTTACATCTCTCTTTAATTAGTATTCCTTCCGCTAAATCTTCTGCTTTCTTAATCTGCTCCTCTAAATAAGAGACATTAATTTTTTCAGGATGTGAGTCCTGATAAAAATCAAAATAGTCTATTACACATTGTAGTATTTCCTCAGCTACCCTGTCAGTACCCGCTTTTGAAAGTTCTTCAGAATTAAACGACTTAAGTAGATTAACTTTTTCTTTAGCTTCTTTATACAGATCTTCACTCGCTTTTAGTGCATCAGAAGGAGATCGAGACCTTCTTATCCTACAATTTTCGACTAACTTCTCTATCTCTTTTTTCTCTTCTTCCAATATACACTCCAGTGATTGCTCTTTATAAGGAAATTTTTCGTTTTTGAGTATAGTTAGAAAGGCTCTTATCTCTCCTAACTTTTTAATTTCTTCGTATATGGTATTTAGATAAAGAGACAAAATTTTAAACTCATTAATTTCTAATCTTCCTATGTCAATTAGTTTCAAATATTCATTTAGATATACACTGTTGATGAATTTAATTTTATATTCTACTGCATTCCCTAAGTAATCTTGTTTTTTACTCACTGTATATAAAAATAAATATAAAGTGGAGATATTGAAGTATGCACTATAGTTTTCTGACGTGATACCTCCATTCATGTAGGTTTCCCACAAGGATTTTGCTCCAGAAAAGTCCATCCTTGATATTTTCTCGAATGCTTTCTCATCTATACTATTGGTCCCCTTAAGAAACCAGAATAAAGAAAATTTCAATCTTTCATAGGGTTGAAATAGTATGTTTTCCGCCTTTTCAATAGAATTTGTATCCCTCTGAAGTTCCCCTAAGGTAGCAAAACTATAGTCATTATCAATATTCTTCCCTGCCTCCAAAAATATCTTAAGTTTATTACTTGCATTATTACGTTCTCTCGCTGAGGCGTTTACTAAAACCCCTAATATTCGATAAGGATTATTCAAAATTATATCCATTCCCTCTTCCTCGAGTCCTTAATAGATAATGATATTATTTAAACAAATTCATTGGTATAGAATCAACAATTGTGATAATAGTTGCTTCTATTTTTTGGTTATAAAGAAATGACAGATTTATTGTCCAAACTTATATCCCGTAATTATTTTTTTATCCATTTTTTAATGTCTGGAATAGAGAAATTCTTATAAATTTTTTAGCAGTATACAATTAAGCATACAAATAAATGGATAGAAATGAAAATTACTATCAATAATAATTCTTTCGGATTTATAAATATTATTCACACAGAATTTGTATATAACCCGTCTTATCGTGTTTGAATCCCAGTAAAGAAAGCTCAAAGATTATTTTTTAATTTTTGAATAGGAGGACTACCAAATACGCAGTAAGGGAAAGGAGGATTATTACCGAGCCTGGGGGAAGGTCTAAGAGATAGCTGAAAAGTATTCCGAGAGTGCTGGTGAATGAGCAAACTAATATTGAGCCAGCCATGAGAGTAGGGAGTCGTCTAAAAAATCGCTCTGCTATAAGGACAGGTAGTGTAAGTTGGGCGATAACAAGCACTATCCCTACCATGGGTATCATCATCACAACTGTTAGTGCTGTGGTTACTAATAGCAAGAAATATAGAAAATTGACTTTTAAGGTGCGAACGGAGGCAAATTCTTCATCAAAGCAAATTGCCCAGAGTTGAGAAAATAAAACTATTGAGGTTCCAAGCACAAAAACCGCTACAATTGATAGATTTAAGAGTTCTTTGTTAGTTATAAGTAGCATACTTCCGAAAAGATAACTCATGGGGTCTTTATAACCTGGCGTATATGCAAGGAATACCATACCTATTGCCATTCCGCATGCCCACACTGCCCCTATAACTGCATCTTCTCTTCCTTTTATATATTTGGAAATGATAAAGATTATTATCGCAGATACAATAGAGGCTAATATTGCACCGTGTAACGGGGTTAAGCCAAGGGGGTTTAGTCCTTTACTGGAGAGGAATAAAACAAAACCTACTCCACCTAAAACAGAATGTGAAATAGCCCCTGCGAGTGATGTTAGTCTGCGTGTTACCACATATGAGCCTACAATTCCGAAGCTAATGCTTGCAAGTACTCCGGATAGTATGGCATTTCTCAAGAAAGGAAATTCTGGGTCGAAAAGTGCCTCCAAAAAATCATTCATGGTCGTGGCTCTCTTCTGGGTGGGATTTAGTATGATGCACAAATTCGACCGCTCTGCCGTAGAGTTCGTCTATAATTGCTCCACTTAGTGCAGATTTGGGATGTTTTTGTATAGTCCTATTGACACATACTACTGTATCTACAAATTGTGAAACGAAACCTATGTCATGAGAAACTATTATCACAGTCAGCATTGAACTAAGTTTTTTTAGTAGGGTCATTAGTTCTGCTTCTGCGAGTGCATCTATATGAGCAGTTGGCTCGTCGAAGAGAAGGATTTCAGGATTAGAGATAAGAGCCCTCGCTATTAGCACTCGTTGGCGTTGTCCTCCGGAAAGGTCTGAGAAATGACTATCTGCAAATTTTTCCATCCCGACGATTTCAAGTGTTTCTACTGCTCTTTCTTTGTCTTTTTTGGTGAACCAAAATAGCTTAAGTGGAGTAACCAGTCCCATTAATACAACCTCAAGTGCGGAAGCGGGAAAGCTCAGGTCTGCAAGGGAATGCTGAGGAACATAACCTATTTTATCTCTTGCTTCTTCCGGTTTTTTACCCAGAACTTTAATTTCTCCCTTTTGTGGGTGAAGAATGCCTAATATAATTTTTAACAGGGTAGTTTTCCCTGCTCCATTTGGACCTATCACAGACACGAACTCACCATTATAAATGTCGAGATTTATATTGGAGAGTATTTCTTTTGTAGAATAGGAAAAGCTCATATTACGAATGCAAATAACAGGGTTATTTCTTA
>JAOAHN010000051.1 GCA_026415215.1 Candidatus Hydrogenedentota bacterium | reverse complement strand
ACAAAGTCTTTTGGTAGGGGTTTAGGTCTTTCTGCGGTAGCGGGGATAGTAAAGACGCACAAAGGGGCTATAAAAGTTTATAGTGAGCCAGGTAAAGGCACAAGTATCAAGGTATTATTCCCTGTGTTGGAGGGTTATCCTTATAATAAGAAGACATCATCTAAGGATAACCAATACCCAGAACATAATAAACTGCACTTTGGGGAAAAGAAGGAGTTGATATTAGTGGTTGATGATGAGTCTATGGTTAGGGAAACGGTCAAAAATATGATAGAGCTTGGAGGATATGAAGTAATAACAGTGGAAAATGGTGAGAAGGCTGTAGAGGTATACGAGGCGTATAAGGACAAGATAAGTCTTGTGCTATTAGATATGACTATGCCTGTTTATGATGGAGAAGAGACTTTTAGAGAACTTAGAAGAATCAATCCTAATGTGAAAGTGATATTATCAAGTGGATATAGTGAACACGACTTGATGGATAGATTCGTAGGTAAAGGTCTCGCAGGTTTTATTCAGAAGCCTTATGTCCTATCTAACTTATTAGAAACAATTAGATCTGTATTGGAAAGAGGTATTAACTGAGTAGAAGATAGTGGGTTATCCTTCCCCAATCTCACCAAGGAAGGAAGACCGTTTATCGTCAATAATGAGGACTACTTGTTGTCCTTCTGTAGTGGTACGGATGTTTGAGATATTGAAGGAATCCGGAAGAACCTGAATGGTTTCGATGCTTTCCCTGGGAACTAATATTACCTTAATATCTCCATCAATTTGTACACCAGTGGAACTTTGTCTCGAGAGCATGATCCCCTTTCCCTCTATTGCGATCCAGTTTTCAGACCAAGCAGAAACTTTGCCTACATAGGAAAAGGGCTTCTGTTCTTTATAAAATTTCTTTAGCCTAATCCTCACCATCTTATCTTTAAGCATAATAGCTTCTCCTTTTTTAGCATACTTTGACAACCTAACTTACTTTGATTATGATATCAAAAAGATAAAAAGTGAATAAATTGCTAAAATTGTTGCAAAATTTTATCTTGGGTGTTAAAATAAAACGAAAGGTATAATATACATTAAATTAAGGTATTATAGTAAATTTAGATTAAATAATGAGGAGTGGAAAATGAATAGGTTAGCTTTAATTTGGTGGATTAGTGTATTGGCTTTAATAATTTCGGTCTCTGCAGTTGGAGAGGCATACTGGGTTTATACTGCAAACTGGAAAGGTGATAATATTCCTTCCCAATCGCAGATCAAAGATCTTACGAAAGATTATGGTTCTTTGGAGTATATTGAACTTGGTGAAGATGGTGTTTTCAGACGCCATATTTTTCAATTTGGTAAGCCTGGAGTTGGCTATCCAGGTTTTACATCATTAACAAGGAGTATGTTGGAAGAGAGAATTTCCCAAGTTGTGCATAAGGGTGAGAGTGGGATAGATATTTATAGGTTAGAGACATATCCTTTGCTTATCGAATGGAAACTATCTACATCCAAAGATAACTCGGGTTTGATGAAGGCGGATTGCTATTTGGATGGCAAATTGGTATACACGGAGATTCGTGAAGAATTGTATTCAGGGGAAGGTGTTAGACCCAAAGAAATCATGGTTGAGTATAACAGTGAAGGTTCTAAGGGTATAATTTATCAGATTTTTGAGCCTGCAAGGCTCTCAGATTCTTCTGTTAAAAACAGTAAATCTTTAGTAAATGGTGGTAGGTTTGACATAGTAAAAGTAGATGCGAAAGGCGATCCGGGGAAGGCAATGCAATATCAACCCGTTCAGTTTACAGCGCCTCGTAAAGGGTTAGACCTTAGTTTTGATTCAGGATGGTGGCCAAATGGTAAAGATGGGGGGTTTGAGGAAAATCCCGGAGGTTTTCCTGTGCAAGTAAGAATAAGAGCGGCTGCAGTTGCTAATTACCAGGCGGATGTTCAAGGATTTTTCTACTTTGACCAGCCTTGGCTGACCGCAGGCAACGCAAGTGGCTTTTGGGGTTACGATTTCGGTGGAGAACTTTATATGAAGGCAGGTTTTGATATCGGGATACTCCCTCCATTTGTGGTAGATATACCTTACATTCCGGATGTAAATTTGCGATCAACTAAATATGATAATTTTAACTCATGGTTACTTGATTCTGTTTCAGTTCTACAGGATGAGACACCTAAGACCCATCTGTTCGAGGTAGATTTAGTTCCTGTAATATTGAGTTTGGTCGGAATTACCCTGCCTGATTGGTTGAAGTGGATTCCATTTTCTGCGGGTGCGGGGATGGATGTTTCTACTAAAACGGATGGTAGTTTGGAATGTGAGACTATTAGTCTTCAAGAAGGTCTTGTGATATGGACTGAGGGTCAATCAGTGCCTGTGGAAGTTGGGCAAAACGGTTACCGCACAATTCTAAATTATAATGAGATTTGTAATTTGTATTTGACAATCAAATTTTTCCCGACGGTGTTTATAAAGATATTCAGTTTGAGATATGATTTGCCTATTTTAACCATTCCTTGGTCGCCTTTCAATGGTCCTTTAGATTTAGAATTCACTTCTTGTGAGGTTAATTTTACCTCTGAGCCTCCTTCTCAACCGGCTACAGATTGGTTTACAGAGGATTTCTCTACTGGAAATGATTTGGACTACCATAGAATAGAATTTACTCCGGTTGGGAATATCCCAAATAAATACATAGCTTGTGTGGTAAGGGATGTAAGTAATTTCAATGTTGATCCTGCAGGAGGAAATGTGGTTAATTTAGGAGACGATAGTTATGTAGAGGTTTCACTTTCTCCCGGGCGGAAAGTTTACTTATATGAAGTTTCTTATGATAAGGTTTATATCGGAAGTAATGGATACTTAACTTTTACCCAAGGAGATACTCAAAATAATGAAAGTATAGAATCGCATTTTTCTCTTCCTCGCGTTTCGGGGATGTTCGACAATTTGAGACCAGATAAAGGTGGTACCATATCTTGGAAGGAATTGGATGATAGGTTAGTAGTTACTTTTGAGAATGTAAGAGCAGATGGGATTATATCGAATGATACGGTGAGCTTCCAGATAGAGATGTTTTATGATGGGAAAATAGCTATCACTTGGCTTGGGATTGATCCACTTGATGGATTGGCTGGTTTGTCGGCAGGCAAGGGTGTTCCCAGTAATTTCCGAGAAAGTGATTTAACAAGATACGCAGGATGTATAGAGCCAGAAGGTATACCTGAAGGGACGGAAGAAGGGATTTTAGAAGGGGAAGGCTCTGAAGAAGGTAGTTTGGAGGGAACAGTAGAAGGAGAGGGTGAATTACCCGAGTATTGTCCTAAGAGATGTAATATATCTGGATGTGGGAATACACCAGTTTCTGGAAATTCTGCGAGTTCTTGGATTATTTTCTGCTCAATGAAGGGAGCAAATCCGCTCGTTGCTGACTTTGACAGTAATGGAATGGTCGAACTCTCTCAGTTATATTTGTTAGATGTAATCCTTGAGAGTCCGGGGTTAGAGAATAGGTGTTGTGTGCTAACTGCATGGCAAAATAACTATGC
>JAOAHN010000040.1 GCA_026415215.1 Candidatus Hydrogenedentota bacterium | reverse complement strand
ATTTACAAGAGTTATACTCGACTTTATTGTTGGGGAATCAAATAGAGTTTTGTCCAAAATTTGGCGGTATCTCCACCAACTTTTAGGCTCATTTCCTTCAGGGTCTAATGGGAGAGTTCTTGGTTCAAGCGTTACAGGGTGGGAAGTTGTGAAGCTGAATAAAGGTCCAGGCCAAGGTGGTTCCAATTTAGGTATAAAACTTTTCCAAAACTCATAGTTTTGTGGCTTGCTAATTGAGAAGTCTGCACCGGGAATGTATTCCATTGCAAAGCACCAGGTACATGCCTGCATTGCTTTTGGTTCTCCGGTAGAAGACGCATGAGGTTCTCCAGTGTCCTTTTTACTCTCCATCCCGGTGACATACTCAACCTTCCCCAAATGCAGGAGCTCGCCAGTTTCTGTAGCATCTACAAAGTACTCTGCCTGAACCCATAGTTCTTCTCCATGGTCCAAGTCTAATAAACAAACAGCCTGGATTTTATCCCCCTTGGTAATGACTTTAGTAGGTTTGTGTTTTTTCATTATTCTCAATTGTGGTTTACTTGTTTTGTCCATAGTTTCATAGTGAGAAAGGAGAGAATTAATAACAATAGCAGACACTTTAGGTTCATGGCAAAGCCTGGAAACATTTCCATTTCCTGGGTTTAGATATGGATTATTTTTGTGCTCATCTTTCAGGGGATAATTTCTCTTGTAGTATTCTCTAATAGCGTTTCTGAATTCTTTGTATCTCTTTGTGGAACCGAATGTTTCTACCCAGGGGTTTTCATCCGGAGGGACTCCTTGAGATGTAAATTGCCCTCCTAACCAATCAGTCTCTTCAGTAAGAATAACTTTTGCTCCATGACCTAAAGCAGATAATGCACAGGCAACTCCACCTGTTCCTCCCCCTATTATTGCGATATCTGCCTTATATTCTCTGGGTTTTTGGAAGTTAGATAGTAGAAAGGGGGTTGAGGAAAGGATACTTAAAAAGCTTCTTCTGTCCATTTCTCAATTCCATTTTTTTGAAACTTAAAAAGTATTTTGTAGTCTAATAAACTGCATTTTGTAAACTCAAAAAGTAAAATAAAAAAACAATTAACTTTGGAGGAATGAATATGAAGAGCGTGGTAAAGAAAGCAGTATGGGCTATGTCTGTATGCTTAGTGTTATCCTTAAGTATCGTTTTGGGTTGTGCAGGAATGGGAAAGGGACCTACTGATGAAGAACTGATTAGGTCCACAATTGACAAAGTTAAAGTAGCACTCGAAAGTAAAAATTTAGATTTGTTGATGACAACATTTGCTGATGATTTTGAACATCCTGAAGTGGGAGGGAAAGAAGAAGCCCGCCAAATGCTCCAAATGGGTTTGGAGTCTGGATATGCGGACGAAGGAAAGGTTGACTTGAGCAATATGGAGCTGAAGATTGACAAAGAAAATGCCACAGCTACTGCATATCCCATTGATTTAAGCAGTGCAGCGGGTTCAGTATCAGTAGAGCTTGTGCTTAAGAAATATGAGGTTACAAATGAAAAGGGGAAGAAAGTTCCTGCATGGCTTGTGAAGACCGTGAATGTAGACGGGCTATAATCATTAAAGGATATATTTATTAGAGTGGCGGATTTTCAAGGAGCTGGGGATTTGCCCCGAGCTTAAGTGCTCGGGGTATAATTTTTTTAGCAAGATTTCCACTATTTACTGGAATTAAAACCAGTTTTTATGGTTATTATTCCAGAATTTATATATTGTTAATGGCGTATTTTCGTCATAGTGTCAAAATTTCATCTAAAAAATCTACATTTTTATAAAATAATAGGTAAAATTTTTAGCTTAAGTTACTAATAATTAGCAAGTTATAGTGGTGAGATTTTCAGTTGTTTTTTGGTATAGAGATTGCTTATTAATATTCAGAGTTGAAAACCGGGCATTCGGAAAACAGGTAATATTTAGGAGTTGTAGTATGAGCCTCAGCACCGCTAAAATAAGTGGTTCTTACTCGAATTCGCTTGACCGTATTGTCCACTCTAATCATCCTATCTTGATGAGGATATTGATGGAATCCCTTCTTGAAGATAATTTACCTGACAGCCCAAGTTTTTCTCCCTTATATCGAGCTGTGAGGGAAGGATTGACGGATGCAGTTAGAACTCTTGTGCAGTTGGGAGTGGATACTAATGAGAGAAATGAACTTGGCGAGATTCCTCTCCACATAGCGGTTAGGAAAAATCTTAGTGAGATTGTTGAGATACTTGCTCCGGTTTCAAATGTTAACACACAGAGTTTCACTGGTATGAGTCCACTTCATTGGGCTTGTCTACTGGGTTATGCTAATATCGCTGAGATTCTACTTGCATACGGAGCTGATCCGTGGCTCCATGCCAAACAAGTGGATGACCTTACTCCGCGTGATTTAGCATTAATTATGGATTATCCACATATTTTAGATTTGCTTGAGAATCCATTGACTCTACAATAATACTATCCCTTCCCCTCCTCTTCCCATAAATCCTATGTGTTAGGGTGGGCCCAGATGAGCTCACCCTAATTTTTTTAGAATCAACCTTTGATTTTTTGTTTTTGTTAGCTGATTGTTTTGTATAGAGAAATTATCCTGCTATTAAATTAGATTTTTAGTAATTTTTAATTTTTTGTTTTCAATTTTGTTAAATTTAATTTTATATCTTCTTGATAAACAAAGATTTATGTAGATATAGAGCTAATCGCGAAAAAAAATAGAAAAAACTACTTGACAAAATTACTTAGAAATTGTATTATATTAGTAGGACAGTGAAACAAAATGTATGATATTAGTAATACAATAATACATAAGGACAAAGATTATGATACGAATCAATACTCAGGATAGAACGCCGATTTACCTGCAGATTATTCGGCAGGTCAAGTACCTTATTGCAACGGGGATGTTGAAGGAAGGTGATGAATTGCCTACTGTGCGCATGCTGGCTCAGCAGTTATTGGTTAATCCAAGTACGGTTGCTAAAGCGTATCGTGAATTGGAAAGTGAAGGGCTCATTTATTCTCGCACCGGTTCTGGGACTTATGTGGCTCCCACGCGAGTTATATTTTCTAATGAGGAACGAAATCGTATTTTGTATGAGCACATTGACACTTTACTTGTGATTTCAGCAAATCTTAGATTTTCATTAGACCAGTTATTGGAGCTTATACAAACTCGAGCTAAAGAAATAAACATTTATAAAGAGAAGGAATAGAACCATGAATGATCAAGTAAGAGAAGACTTAGTAGTTGTGGGTATAGAAAATTTGAAGAAGAGTTTTGGGGAAAATTGTGCACTGGATAATGTTTCTATAAAAGTTCTTCAAGGTCATGTTTTTGGATTGGTAGGAGAGAACGGAGCAGGGAAAACCACTTTGATAAACCATATTTTAGGGGCTTTGACCCCTGACCAAGGTAAGGTGTCAGTATTCGGACTTGATCCTGTGAAGTTTCCTAAAGAGGTTCTCTCTCGCATAGGTTATCTCTCGGAAACAAGAGATATGCCCCGCTGGATGAGAATAGAGCAATTTTTGCGATATATGTCTGCCTTTTATCCGAGCTGGAATATGGAGTATGCATATAAGTTATTAGAACAGTTTGACCTTGATCCTGAGCGTAAAATAGGTAGACTCTCGCGAGGTGAGTTAGCGAGGACAGGATTATTAGTAGCTATAGCGCATCGGCCAGATTTATTGCTGTTAGACGAGCCCTCCTCGGGATTAGACCCAGTAGCCCGGATGGACATATTATCAGCGATAGTAAGGTCAGTAGCAGAGGAAGGAAGGACAGTGCTTTTCTCATCACATTTGTTAGATGAGGTGGAGCGTGTAGCAGATTATGTATGTATGCTCCATCAGGGTAGGGTTATCCTGAGTGCAAAATTAGATGAGATAAGAGATAGATTCCATTTGTTTGAAGTGCAGAAATTCAATGGGGGTATAGATTTTGAGGGAATAAAAGGTGTAATGAGAGTTTACAAGTTAGGGCATGGGTATCAGGTTTTGTATGAAGGTAAAGAAGAAGAAGGGAAGGCACAGATTCAGGTGAAAGGAGGAGTAATAGTAAATATACAAACCCCATCATTGGAAGAAATTTTTGTTGCTTATGTGAAATCTCATAAAAGGAGTTAAAACTATGAATACATATTCTCCTTGGAAATCATTGATGTGGGAGGAACTATATGTGGGGGGGAAGATAGTAGGAGTCGTTCTGGGGATATGTGCTTTTGTCGCTTTCTCTTATGGAATCCTCTTGCCTAAGACGATTGTAGATTGGCAAGAGGTAGATATAGTATGTTATCTGCTGGGGTACGCCACTACCCTTCTTTTGCTCCTTCAGATAGCTAATTCTGGGGACATAATAGTAGGGATACCCAGGAGAACGCTATCTTTACCTGTGAGTTCTTCTTTAATGGTGACTACTACTTTGATTGTGAGAGGCCTCTTAGTTATAGTGTTTGTTTTGGCTTCAAGATTCATAGTTGCTTCTATTTTAGTTTACTTCTTGTCGGGTTATAGAGTTTCTAATGGGCATAATTATCAATATATTGAGATGTTTCGTAGTTTTTTCTCATTTGAGTTTTATTTTTTCCTACCTTTAGTTTTTCCATCTTTGATTCATCTGGGAGTATATCTGCTACTTCAGCTTATCTGTTGGCTTCTTGTTCTAACTCCCATTGTAGTTATAGGAGTAGTGTCTTTGCTCGGATTGGGAGGATTGTTGCTATTAGCAACTGGAAAAGCTATTCTCATAAGAGAAGTAATATCTTTTCTCTCTGGTTATTCATTTTATTTGGGCACACAAAACGAGTTAGGGATATTTAGATTTGAAGGTTTGCAAGTAATATTTTTTGTGTCTCTAATTTTGTACATTTTACTAATATGGTTATTGAGTGTAAAAGTAATTTCAAAAATCCGTGCAGGTGTGCGAGGTGACTTGAGTACATTCTCCTTTCTGGGATTTATCAATATTTTGGAAAAGTTACAGCCTAAGATGTTTTTGAAGAGATTTCCTAATAGTAATACTGCTCAGCTCTGGTTCGAGGTTAAAAACAATGGTTTGCTAATTCCTATTTGTACTTTTGTTTTTCTTATTTTGTTAGTTATTTTTTACACAGCAGTTATGATTACATTTAATGCTATTTCTTCTACTCCACAGCTTTCTTCTTTTTACTCTCCTACTTCCGTTGTGTTGATCTTCCCCTATCTCGCTCTTATGCTCTCCGGAGTTGTTTGGTATCTTAAGGTTAATCGGAAGATAAAAAGGGAATTTAAATCAGGTGTTTTTCAATTATGTAATCTTCCTATCACCCGAAAAGAGCGAATTTATGCTTATTGGTTATCGGGAAATATTGGTCTACTGGTTACCGTAGTTTTTGTCTGGGCGATAGAATTTGGGTATTTATATTGGTTGTTTAAGTCGCATGTTATTCCGCATCCTCTATTTGCTGATACAAGCGAGATTGTATCTCAACTTCCTTTTCCTAATTCGAGCTCGTTTTTATTACCGCTTTTATTGTCTACTTTAGGGTTTACTATGTTGTTTGGATTGGCAACTTGGTTAATTATGTTCAATACTTCAGGTGTTTTGTTACTTTCAATATTAGTTTTATGTTTTATAATGCCTTCTCATTTTGTAGTGAATATGTTTTATCCAGTGTTTTCTGCATTGAGGGAGGTAGGTACTCCCATTTTATGGATTCTTTTCTACGGGGTATATTTATACTGTATGTTAAGGTTTTTTGCCGATTTAAACTTCGCTATTCGGGCGCGGTTATTGCAGAAGGGAGAGACCTTATTTCTTTTAATAGCCTTTTTGATTGTTTTTGCATTCATGGTGCCTTGGTACTTGTTGGGTAAAGTCTCTTTTATAATGCTTATCAGCACATATTTATTTTTATCTGCTATTTTAGTCTCGGGTTGGCTTAAAACTTTGTTACCCGCTTATGGTTATCAATGGTTTACCTATCTTAAAGGGGGACTAACTTCACCAATAATCCAAGAGGTGAAAATTGAAAAAGTTTCATATTTGTTTGTGGGTTATCTAATACCTCTGCTTTTCACATTGTTGGTAGGAATTTCTCACTTTGGGCTCGGCATAAACGAAAGATGCTTGGCGTATTTCAGAGATAATGGGCTATCCACTTCATTGAGTGAGATAAACGCTCAGTATCACTCACTTCCTGAAAGTGAGAACTTGTCAAAAAAGTATTTTGATTTGATACCTTTAGCGAGAAAAGCAGGGTCGGAAGAATTTAAATACAGTAAAGAATGTATTGAGAAGATTTCTAAGGAGTTGAGTGCCAGTAGTGACATAGAGTGTCTAAAATCATTCTTAAACAATTATTACCAGTCTTTTGTGGAGCTCAGCTCTCCTATTCCTGAAATTGCTTATAAGGTTAGTAAAGAACTCATTTATAAAGTAAATGGGGAACTTATTTCAGAGCTTCATAGTGTTGCGGAGAGTGGATTAGAAAGAGGCCATTATCCCATAGATTTAACGCAAGGATATTCAATTGAACTTCCTCATCTTGCAATATTGAGGGATTCTGTTAGGAAGTTGAGTTTAGAAGCGATGCTTTCCGCTATCGAGGGCGATTATGAGAGGATGGTCAAGGCACTTCGGGCGAGCGTATCTATATGTAAGTCTCTGGAAAACGAACCAGTATATGTTTCGCAATTGACAAATCTTGCTATGTTTAGGATCATTTTTGAAAGTATCCAATGGATACTAAATTACCAAGAGTTGCCTGAAGAAGTACTTTTGAGATTAGATGAAACTGTTCAGAGATGTGCAATCCCAAAGGAAAGGCGTAGTTTATTTAATACCGCATTACATTCGGAGCTACTTATGTTTTTGTCGTATGCACTTGAGATTCCATTGGGAGGGTCTTTTCTGGGAAATTATTATTGGGAAGAGCCGTATGTCTGCTTGGTAAATAAAGATATAGTAGATACATGGTCGGCGTTGTGGGATGTGTTCTATATAAAAGATTTACAACAAATGGTGGCAGTAAATTTATATACGCTTCTAAGGAAAACTGCAACAGAGGTAGCTCGAGCAGAGAGAATAGAAATCTCACCGAAAGTGTACTTAGATTTTTATACTGATCATCTTTTAAGAGAAGATGAGAAGAGTTATTTATCTAACACTATGCCTCCGTATCAGTTTTATCCGTTACTTTTAGTAACATATCCTTCAATATCTCGCTGTATAGATTTTGAATTGCGTCATTATACTTTCGTAAACCTTATTCGCACTGCTATAGCTATAGAAAGATTTCGTATTAGAAATGGCCATCTTCCGGAAAATTTGAAAGATCTCGTTCCAGGCTATCTACATGAGATTCCAAGAGATCCCTATAGAAATGGTGAACCGCTCTCTTATACCAAGAGTAAAGACTTTTCATACAGCGTTTACAGTGTGGGTTCAGATATGCGAGATGATGGAGGAAATGCGAAGGACTTCAGAAAAAGCTTTGGTAAGATGGTAAGAGGCTTGAGTTCTGGGGATTATGTTTTTTTTGTGCCCCCATTAAGTGTTCGGAGAGAATCTGATATATCCTCAGATGTTCCCCTTTCGAGATTGTGTAAAGACTAATTTGGAGGAACAGTGAGTTGGAGAATTCCAACGCAAGGTGTAATTTTGTTTCGTTAGCACAAAGGTAGGGAGTAATTAGTTATTTTTTCTGTAATAGTGTATACTTTTGCGTAGATATACTCCTGCGCATTCCATGATTGTTTCACTTAGAGTTGGGTGAGGATGGATGGTTAAGTCTAAGTCTTCAGGAGTGGCGCCCATTTCGATTGCAAGTGTTGCTTCACTTATTAATTCTCCCGCATTTGTACCTACTATCCCAATACCTAAAATTTGCTTTGTTTCTTTGTGTATTATCATTTTGGTTAATCCTTCATTGCGAAATAAGGTTTTTGCTCTTCCTGATGCTTGCCACGGGAACTTAGCTACTTCGTAGGGTATTTTTTGAACTTTTGCTAATTCTTCTGTTATTCCGCACCATGCTATTTCTGGGTCAGTAAAGACCACAGCAGGTATTGCTTGAGGTTCGAAAGCGACATTTCTCCCCGCTATTACCTCAGCGGAGATTCGCCCTTCATGTGTTGCTTTGTGTGCAAGCATTGGGCCTCCTGCCACATCACCTATTGCAAAAATCATAGGATCTGCTGTTCTTCTTTGTTCGTTAACTTTTATAAATCCTTTGTCATCTGATTCTACTTTAGTGTTCTTAAGTCCTAAACCACTACTGTTGGGTTTTCTCCCAACACACACGAGAACTTTGTCAAATATTTGAGTTTTCTTTTTGATGTTAGGTCCTTCCATTTCGACTAAGATTCCCTTTTTACGAGGCTTGAGTTGTTTCACCTCAGTATTAGTGTGAATGTTAGAAAATATCTTTGAGATTTTGTCTTCAAGTGGTTTGACGAGATCTCTATCTATTCCTGGTAATATTCCCGGGGTGACTTCTACAAGGGTAACTTCTGCTCCAAGTAATGCGTAAACACTGCCAAGTTCTAATCCGATGTATCCTCCACCGATGACCAACATCTTTTCCGGAATTTCTTCTAAGAATACCGCTTTATTTGAGTTTATTATGTCTGGAGAGTCTATGGGGGCACCAAATAGTGCAGGCCGTGAACCTACTGCTACTATTGAATATTCTGTAATCACCCTAAGTTCCCTTCCATCATTTAGAAAAACTTCTAATGTATTAGAATCAAGAAAGCTCGCTCTTCCCTGTATATACTTGACTCCTCTCAATTGGCTTAGTTTACCTAATCCTTCTGTAAGATAGTTCACCACATCTTGGGTGCTATTTCTAACCTTGTTTATATCTAACTTTGGTGGTGAGAAATAAACTCCAAAGTTCGTGGCGTCTTTTGCGTTCTGGATTGTATGTGTTATATAAAGGAGAGTTTTAGTAGGGATGCACCCTCTATATAAACAGGTTCCTCCTGGATTTTTTTCCGGATCAATTAGCAAGGTATCCAAACCCAAATCAGCACAAGTAAATGCTGCTGAGTATCCGCCCGGACCTGCTCCTATGACTGCTACCTTAGTTTTTATTACCTCTGGCATATACTATCTCCTCTTCTTTATAATGTGAGTTTAGATATGGGATTATTCAACGAACATCCACCAAGGATTCTCCAAAGCATTGCATATCCATCGTAAGGCTCTTGCAGTTTCGGCTCCATCTATTAGTCTATGGTCATATGAAAGACTGAGTGGCAACATCAATTGAGGAGTGAAGTTCCCATTTTTGTAAACCGGTTCTATATTAGATTTTGATGCGCCCAAAATGGCAACCTGGGGAGAGTTTACTATCGGAGTGAATCCTATTCCACCTAAACCTCCTAAATTGCTTATTGTAAATGTTCCACCTTGAAATTCTTCTATTGTCAGTTTTCTATTCCTTGCTTTTTCTGCTAACTCCTGGATCTCTTGGGAAATCTGGAGAATACTTTTCTTATCGGCATCTTTTAAAACGGGGACGAGTAAGCCATGTTCAGTGTCCACTGCAATACCTATATTGTAGTATTTCTTGTAAATAATAGCCTCTTTCTCTAAGTCGATAGTAGCATTGAACTTAGGAAATTTCTTCAATGCTTCAGCAGAAACTTTGATAAGGAAGGATAGGATACTAATTCTAATACCTTTTAATTTATATTTTTCCGATAGTTGGACTCTTAGCTCCTCGAGTTGAGTTATATTTGCTTTGTCGAAGTGGGTGACTTGTGGTATATGCCAACTTTTATCCATTTGTTCTGCGGTTTTTCTCCTTATAGTGCTCATGGGTTCTATAATTATAGGTCCCCAGGAATCCTGTTCCAGAGAGGTTTCTCGTGTAATTGTGGTTATAGGAGATTCTGCTGAAGTTATAGATATAGATGTGGGTGAAGTACCTTCTCCCCCGTCTTTAAGTTTTTTATAGCCAATTATATCTTCTGCAGTAATTCTTCCTGAAGGGTCTGAGGTAGGTACTTCTTCTAATGTGACTCCTAATTCGCGGGCTAATCTCCTTACTGATGGGGAGGCAATAATTGGAGCACCTGGCTTGCGGATAGAGGATGGAGCAGTTGGAGATGGAGGAGATAATTTTACTTCACTTGTCATATATATTTTTTCAGATACAGTATTAGTTAGGAGTGGGGTCTTGACAGGTGTTGTATATGGTTGAGGTTCTTTTTCTGCTACAGGGGGTTCAATGGTTGTCCCAGTTTCTTGTGGGGTTATTTCTTCTAATTTTAGTATGAGTTCACCGGGTTTTACTTTCTGCCCTTCTTTGATATTGATTTCAACTACTCTCCCCTCAAAAGATATTGGTATTTCAGCTACCGCCTTATCAGTTTCGATTTCAATGACTGTTTGTCCTTTCCTGACTATATCTCCTACTTTTACAGTGATTTTGCCAATAGTGGCTTCCTTTACATTTTCACCTAATGTGGGGAGTCTGAACTCTTTAATCATATAAATTCCTTTCTTTTACTTGTATCATTAGCATATTGGGGTATTAAAATTTTGCATTAAATGTCCATAGGATAAATCTTCGATGGTGATATATCAAGTTCTTTCATCGCTTTTTTCAGAATACCTACATCACACTCATTTTCAAGATACAGTTCGTAAAGGGCTGAGAAAGCAATATGCCTATGGTCCACTTCGAAATAGTCCCTAAGAGCCTCTCTTGTGTCAGATCTCCCAAAGCCGTCGGTTCCTAATGATATATATCTTTGGGGAACCCATCTCGCAATACTATCTGCGACGAGTTTTACATAATCTGTTACCGCTACTGTAACCTTAGCGTTGTTGTTTAGTATACTGGTGATATAGGGTATTTTCATTTTACTTCCGCAGGAAATTTTATTTTCTCTTTCAACTTTGAGGGCATCTTCTCGGAGAGCTTTGTAGCTTGTAACACTGAAAACAGAGGTTGGGATTTCATACTTTTTTTCTAAAATTTCTTGGGCTTTTAATGCTTCATTTAATAAAGCACCGCTTCCTAATAGATTTACTTTGATCCCATTTTTGTAGTTTGATGAGCTTTTGAAGAGGTAAATCCCTCTTATTATCCCAGTTTTGATACTCTTGCTGGGTATAGGTGGCATTGTATAGTTTTCATTTCCCACAGTGATGTAATAGAAGACAGGCTCTTGTTTTTTATACATTCTTTCTATGCCGTCTTGTATGATGACTGCGAGTTCATAAGCGTATGCGGGATCATAAGCACGGATGCATGGCACTGCCATAGCAAATAGATGACTGTGTCCATCCTGGTGCTGTAGTCCCTCGCCTGCAAGTGTTGTTCTGCCGGATGTTCCACCAATTAGAAATCCCCTTGCTTGTATATCACCTGCAGCCCAAATTAAATCACCAATCCTTTGGAACCCGAACATCGAGTAAAAGATATAGAAAGGTATTGTATTAATTCCAAAGTTTGAGTAAGCGGTGCCTGCAGAAATGAAAGAGCACATCGCACCTGCTTCAGTGATCCCCTCTTCCAAAATTTGTCCGTCAATAGCTTCTTTATAGTAAAGCACAGACTCAGAGTCAACAGGCTCATATTTTTGTCCTTGTGAAGAGTATATACCTACTTGTCTAAACAATCCCTCCATCCCGAATGTCCTTGCCTCATCAGGCACTATTGGGACTATAAGTTTGCCTATCTTTGGGTGTTGTAGTAGTTTCCTTAAAATTGTGACAAATGCCATCGTTGTTGAAACTGGGCGAGGTGTTCCCCTATAGAACTCGTCAAATACCTCTTCTTCTGGAGGATCTAAAGGTGGAGCAAGATTCTCTCTTTTGGGAAGGTATCCCCCTAATTGTCTTCTTCGCTCATGCATGTATTTTATGGCTGGATGGTCATCAGAGGGTTTGCAGAACGGAGCAAATGCTATCTCGTCATCTGATATAGGTATTCCAAATCTTCCTCGGAATTCCCTGAGTTCGTCCTCAGATAGTTTTTTTTGCTGATGAGTGATATTTTTACCTTCACCACTTTCTCCCAATCCATAGCCTTTTATGGTTTTTGCAAGAATGACTGTAGGTGCACCTTTTGTATTCACCGCTTTGTAATAGGCACTATATACTTTTACAGGGTCATGCCCTCCTCTCCGAAGTTGACGGAGTTGAGCATCAGAAATGTTTTTGAGATAGGGAGCTAAGCGGGGTTCATACTCAATCATCTTTTTTCGAATGTATTCCCCAGATTCTACGGAAAATTTTTGAAATTCGCCGTCGGGAATCCTTCCTAAAGCGCTTGCTAAAATTCCATCTTTGTCCATTTCGAAGAGTGGGTCCCAGTCACTACCCCAGATTACTTTTATTACATTCCAACCTGCGCCCCTAAATATAGATTCTAATTCTTGGATTATTTTCCCATTTCCTCTTACTGGGCCATCAAGCCTTTGGAGATTGCAATTAATCACAAAGATTAGATTATCTAATTCTTCTCTACTTGCCATTCCTATTGCACCGAGAGTTTCTGGCTCGTCCACTTCGCCGTCCCCTAAGAAAGCCCAGACATGCCCTCCATTTCGTTTTTTTAGCCCCCTGTTTTCCAGATATTTGATAAACCTTGCTTGATAAATAGCCATGATAGGTCCTAAACCCATAGAAACAGTAGGGAATTGCCAAAAGTGAGGCATAAGCCTTGGGTGTGGATATGATGGAAGCCCCCCTTTCTTATTTAGTTCTCTCCTAAAGTTTTTTAAATCTTCTTCTGTTAGTCGACCCTCAAGATATGCCCTTGCATAAATACCTGGAGAGGCATGTCCCTGGATATAGATTAAATCGCCTCCATAGTCTTCTGATCTTCCCCTAAAGAAGTGGTTAAAACCAACTTCATATAATGTAGCAGCAGAGGCGTAGGTAGAGATATGTCCACCGATTCCGTCTGCTTCTCTGTTGGCTCTTACTACCATTGCCATAGCATTCCAGCGTATGTAGGATTTACAAATCCTTTCGAGTTCTCTGTCACCGGGATAAGTAGGCTGTTCAGATACTGGGATTGTATTTACATATGGAGTGGTAGCAGGGCAAGGTTTTCTTATTCCTAATTTGTATGCGTAGTCTTGGAGTCTATGTATTAGATGAGTAGCAGAATCTGCTCCCCTTTCTTCAATATAGCTTTTTATTGCCTCAATCCATTCTTCCTCTGCATAATCGTAGGTAATACTCGAGTTGTCATCACTCATAAATATCCCTTCCTCTTCTGTAGGATTTTAATTTTGTCCCAAATATTAAACACATTTTAATAGAATTTTATTTTACAAGAATTATCGGTTAATAGTGAATGATAATGATAAAAATATATGAGAAACTGATTCTTTCGATTATTAGGTAACTTATGTTGAGAGGATGTAAGAAGGATAAAAGGTATTATATATGCTACACCCTGAATGCTTCGTGTTCACCTCTGTTTTTAATGGAGTCAAGGCGAGGTACAGAATAAGTTCCAAGAAGTAATTGTTCAAAAATGCTCAGGTCAGTAACTGCTTCTTTTGCATGTTCCAATGTTACGAGTCCTTTTTTGTAAAGCTTGTTGTATATGTAGTGTTCAAATATGAATGAATGGGAAATATTTTGTTGCATACCTACTCTGATTAGGTCTGAGTCGCCGGAAAGGATTCCATCATTTATAGCTTTTATATCGTTATACATAATTTCTAAAGCGGGCAATCTCCCACCACCTATTTTGGGTAATAACCTTTGGCATATTATTGCTTTTATACAGTCTCTAAGTTGTAGTCTTACGAGGTCTCTCTCAGCAGGTTCAAAAAAGCCCACAATTCTATTTACTACCTCTGAAGCGGTATTGGAGTGCATTGTGCTTATGACAAGATGTCCAGTCGCAGCGGCGTTTATTGCAGCCCGTATTGTATCTGGGTCACGCATTTCACCAATGACAATCACATCTGGGTCATGCCTGAGTGCACCAGTTACTGCTTCACCAAATGTTTGTACATCGTCGCCTAAATTTCTTTGTGAGATAATAGATTTTTTATTTACATGCACATATTCTATAGGATTCTCTATGGTTAGTATATGGTATGACTTATGAGTATTGATGTAGTCTACTATGGCAGCTACAGTAGTAGTTTTTCCACTGCCGGTCATTCCAGTTATAAGCACTAAACCATGGTTAATATTGGCTATTTCTATCATTGTTTCTTTAGGAATGTTTAATTCATCGAAGGTAGGGATGCGTTCAGGCAAATATCTGAATGTGCAATGAGGTGCACCCATTTTGTAGAAAACTGATACTCTTGCGTATCCCATCCCTGCCTGATGGTAGCTAAAACTGGTTTGCTTAGAGTTCTCAATTTCTGACCAGTGTTTATCAGGTATTATTTGTCTGACGAGGTCTAAGATTTGAACTGCGGAGAGGGGTCCCATAAGTTCAGAGTGTTTCATATCACCGTCCACTCTGAACAATGGGCATTCACCTGGACAAAGATGAACATCACTCGCTTTGTATTGAATCATTGCTTGAAATAACAATTCGGGGCTTATTCTGTCTATTCGATACCTTTCACCCTTTACCTTCCAAACCTCTGGTAAGGCTACGCATTGGCATATTTTATCTATTGCGTCGAATAGGTAAGGATAGGCGTTGGTTGTTAAACTATCATTGGAAGTTATAACCAGCCATTCTTGTTGTTTCTCAGCACTGCACACAGTGGAGTAGGCCCTCACTATAGAAATTATCCTACTCAAGCATGGCTCAGCTACTCTCATTCTTAGGACCCATTTTGTAAATTCTCCTTGAAAGTCTTCTCTCTCCGCTTCGAACTCCATGTTGCTTGAACGGGCTATTATGTATCTTGGTATCCCCTCTTTTAGGCGGATTTGTTCTTCTATAATTTTGATTATTGCTCTTATAGTAGGGGTTTGCCCTGTGCCAATTATAAACTCAGCCATATTTATACCTCGTAATCTAATATATTAGTATTATTAATTTTCTACAATTCTTATTTCTATGTTAATTTACATAATACACAATTTTTTATTGGGATTCAATTATTGATGAAGTCTTCTTCTTAGAATGTTTATAAGTTGGGTATTTTGTGATGTTTGTAGAGACCCTAATTATTTAATTTTGCACAAGGGCTTATGAAAATTATATAATTACTTAACACTATATATTTTTTATTTTTTTTCCTTATATTGATTAATAATTCTTATTAGGGATTGTTGTATCAATACTAATGTAAAAAGGAGTGTGCAGTGAAAAGGACATATCAGCCATCGAATATTCGGAGAGTGAGGACACATGGTTTTCGTGCAAGAATGGCTACCCGCTGGGGTAGAGCGGTTCTCAGCAGGAGAAGGAAAAAAGGCAGGAAATTTTTAACGGTTTCAGATAGAGTAAAGAAGAAACATTAAAATTGAATTGAGGAGGGTAAGAGAAAGTTTGTGCCCGGTTTATTCAGTTTCCCGAAGAAATATCGTTTGAGAAAGAAGAGTGAATTTGAAAATGTATTCCAGAAAGGGAAACGGATATCGGGGCGTGGATTAATTTGCTACTGGCTTGAGGATGAGTCAATGGGCTATAAGTTAGGCATCGTGATATCTCGAAGAGTGGGCTGTGCAGTGCTTAGGAACAAGATAAAGAGGTATATAAGAGAATTCTATAGATTGCACAGACCCTATTTTAAGAAAGTTGGTGCCCTTGTAGTTATAGCCCGTCCCCAGGTATCTGGATGGACTCACGATGAGATTGACGCAGAACTGGAGTTACTCCTGAAGCAGGAGGGAATCCTCGATGGCTAAGCTTGCTATTGGGTTAATTAGGTTGTATCAGTGGGCTATTTCTCCATTTTTAGGGGAGAATTGTAGGTTTTACCCTAGTTGTTCGAGTTATGCTATCGAGGCATTCCAAAGGTACGGCTTTGTGAAGGGGTTTATGTTGAGTTTTTGGAGACTTCTTAGATGTCAGCCTCTTTGCAAGGGTGGTTATGACCCTGTGCCTGAGGATTTCTTTTTGTTTGGTAGGCGTCGACCTTCATCTGAGTACCATCTTAAATAGGGGTTTTAAATCCTCTCAAGCCAGTCCGTTTTTGGTTATTAAAGAAGTATTACTTTGTATTGGAGAGTAAAAGTGTTTGGTGGAGATGAAAATAGAAAGATTTTTCGGGAGCAGATTATAGGGCTTTTGGTTTTGACGGCTATAGTAGTAGCTTGGAGTTACTTTTTTGTTCCTCCACCGCCAACAAAATTATCTCCCTCAGGTTCATCTGCTTCATCGGAAAAGAAAGAACCTGTTCCCAATACCCAAGAACTTCAAACATCACAAGGTGTAAATGAATCCCAAATTACTTATGGAGGATTAGTTTTGCCTGACAAGGGGGATTTATCAAAGTTAAATATCGAAGTTCCTTCGGATGAGGGTGCATTAGAAAAAGACGGGTTAGAGGTGAGTTGGGAACATAAGGATTTTGACATAGTATTTACTAAAGTGGGAGCGAGGGTGAAATTTTACAAGGTATATTTAAAACCTGAGAAAAAAGAGGCGATTCAAATTGTTCCTATTTGGAAAGGAGTTTCTGATAAAGAGGTGGTATATCCCTTTGGTATTCGATTTAATCTATTGGGACTTTGGGATTTATTGGATACTAAAGTATGGAATCTTAAAGAGATAGACGAGTCTAAAGTTGTTTTTGAATACACGATACCGAAGTTTTTACTGATTGAAAAAACTTTTTCTAAAGGAGAAAAGCCTTATACAATTGAGATGAAGTTGAGTTTAAGAAATTTATCAGACGATGAAATTCCCAGATCTGATACGGAGAAGACATTAGAGCCTGTTTTTTCAGTTTTCTGGGGTCCGAATGTGAACTCTGGTGACATCAATAAGGGGGTTCAACAGACGATAATCTTTGAAAGGAATGGGGAACTATTAAGATATGTAACTGCAAAATTGAAGCCGCTATCGGACTTAACAAGGTATGTGGAGAGAGAATTTGATATAAGATGGGTTGCTATCCGCAGTGCATATTTTGTAGTAGCGCTAAGACCTAATTTTGAGAAGCCTCAAGCATGGATCACAGGAGGTCCAAAACACTTTAGAGTTGGATTAGGAACTGAACAATTTCATATTAAGCCTGGGGAGGAAAAGGAATTTAAATTTATTGCATATATAGGACCTAATAGGGGACCACTCCTTGCCCAAGCTTGGGAAGGACTGGATAAAGTATGGGAATTTTTTACCTCGTTTAAGAGTATGGACTGGTTTGCAAAGTTGTTGCTCTCAATTCTTAACTTTTTCTATGGCTATACAATTCCTAATTATGGTGTTGCGATTATCCTTCTCACCGTGTTAGTAAGAATAGTAGTTTTTCCTTTGACATGGCACAGTATGGTAAGTATGAAGAAGCTACAGAAGTTGGCTCCTGAAGTGGAAAAAATAAAAGCTGAAGTTGGAGATAACCAACAAGAGCTCCAAAAACGGATGATGCAGTTATACAAAGAACGAGGAGTAAGTCCTTTTGGTGGTTGTTTGCCTCTATTTCTTCAACTGCCTGTGTTTATTGCTTTGTATAGGATGTTATGGAGTGCAATAGAGTTAAGAGGAGCTCCATTCATATTGTGGATAACAGATCTTTCCCAGCCTGATAAAATGTTTAATTTTCCGTTTTCAATACCGTTTCCTTTTAGCGGGGGAAACCTCGAAAGTTTTAATCTACTCCCTATCCTAATGGGGATAGCTATGTACCTTAGTCAGAAACTTACTCCTGGAGCATCTGCGGTGCAGACACCACAGCAAAAAATAATGATGAATATAATGCCACTTTTCTTTGTAGTCATTTGCTACAACATGGCATCCGGGCTTAATTTGTATATACTTGTAAGCACTTTGCTCGGTATTGCCCAGAACTATGTAGTTCCATTGAAAGATGTAGATATAAGTCCCAAGAAAGTATCTACTACGAGGCGACATTTCTATGACATCGCACAAGAGAAGAAACGCCAATGGTCCAAAGAACTAAGAAGGACAAGAAGGTTAAAACAGAGAAAAATAGGTGGGGATGAGGAGGAATAAATTTTTACATAGATTCTTTTGGTGTCAGGTGCAAAATAAATTAACCAAAAATGGTAAAATCAAAATGGAGATGGTGATATGAGGCAGGTAGAAGTTATAGGTGCCACAAGAGAAGAAGCCGTTCAGAAGGCGTTGGAGATTTTGGGTGTGCCTCTTGAGGAAGTAGACAAAATAGAGGTTCTCGACGAGGGGAGTAAGGGAATTTTTGGTATAGGTGCGAGGCCAGTCAAAGTTAGGGCTACTGTAGAGAAACTCCCTCCATTAGAGGAAGAGATTAAACATAAGTCTAACACGGGCCAACAACATGATGAGATTAAACCGAAGAAGATTTGGAAGAAAAAGGAAGGAGAGATTTCTTCAGGTAGAGAAACTAATGTTTCAGTAAAGTCTCCAAAGAAAGAATTTACTAAGAAGCAGGAGAAAAAGATTATGGAATCAACACATTCCGGAAAAGCAACCTCTCAGGAAAGTGAAAAGTGCTTAAATCAGATTACCGAGGAGCAAGGAGCAGAAGCCTCCTCATTGCTTAAGGAACTTTTGAGCAAAATGGGGATAGATGCTCAGGTTAAATATCTCCGAACTCCTGAAGGTGTACCGAAATTAGAAATTGATTCCCAAGACGGAGCTTTGATAATAGGGAGGAAGGGTGGAAATTTGGAAGCAATCCAATTCCTCATTAATAGGATGTATTTTGGAGCGGAAGAAAATGAAGCAGGGGAAAGATTCGTGGTTGATACGGAGAATTACCTTGCTAGGAGGAAAGATACTTTAAGGGAGTTGGCATTAAGAGAGGCAGAAAAAGTTAAAAGAACGGGTAAGAAGGTGAGGTTGTCTCCGATGCCTCCCCATGAGAGAAGGGTAATACATCTTACCCTTCAAAATGATAGAGGAATAGAAACATATAGTGTCGGGAAGGAGGGTGATAGGTGTGTCGTAATTGCTCCAAAGTTCAGGAAAGAGAGGAGAATGGATAATAGACGGCAGAAAAATAACAGGAACACTCAGATGAGTGGAAGGGCGTCTCATAGGGATAGAAACCATAGAGATAATCGGGGTGGACGAAGACAAAATAGATTTGAGTGGGGGAAGAGGAGACAAAATAGCCGTTCTCCATATGAGGAAAGAGATGTTGATCCTGGTCAAGTCTCGGATTAGATTAAAGGTAGACTTTGTGATTTAATAATTTTGAATTTGATATGGGCTATGACTTCTCTAAATCTAAAGACACTATAGTCGCAATTAGCACGCCTATAGGAAGTTCAGCGATAGGTGTTGTTAGAATAAGCGGGGATAGAGCTATTGATGTAGTATCTGATTTTTTTCGTTCTCGAGGTAGCAAGTCGCTGAAAAACAAGAAATGGGGTATGTATTCTGGGCAATTCGTTGATTTTGATGGGAGAGTAATTGATGATGTTATTGTGTTAGTAATGAAGGCTCCTAATTCTTACACAGGGGAGGATGTGGTAGAAATTCAAGCACATGGTAATGTTCTTATTCTCAGAACAATAGTTGATAGGCTGTTGACAAAGGGATTAAGAATTGCTGAACCGGGAGAGTTCACGAGAAGAGCGTTTCTGAATGGGAAGATGGATTTGGTTCAGGCAGAAGCAGTTCTGGGTATAGTAAACGCTAAGACCAGGAAAGCATTACATTTTTCCCAATGTCTATACGAAGGAAAGTTATCCAATAAATTATTGGGGTTTTCTGAGGAGATAAAAACTTTTTTAGCATGGGTAGAGGCGGAGATAGACTTTGTTGATGAAGAAATTCCTTCTGATCTATGGGAAAGAACTAAGGCAAATCTGAGATATATAGCCTCTGAGATGAAGAAACTATTAGCCACAGCTGATAACGGAAGAATACTCCTCAATGGAGCGGTGGTAGTAATCGCTGGAAAGCCGAATGTAGGGAAGTCAAGTTTGTTTAATGCTCTCTTGAAGAAGAATAGAGCTATTGTTTCTCCGTATCCAGGTACTACCCGTGACCAGATTGAGGAATATATTTCTATAGAAGAGATTCCGGTTAAGTTGGTAGATACTGCGGGGCTAAGAGATACATATGAGCCCATTGAAAAGGAGGGTATTAAAAGGGCTTGGGAAACCTTAGATAGGTCTGATGTGGTTTTATTCGTGCTTGACGCTACGAGTATAGGAGGAGAGGATATTGAGATGTTCGAGAGATTTAGACAGAGTTTAGAATCTTTAGGATTTCAAAGTTTAAATAGTAAAGTAGTATTAGTGGTTAACAAAACTGACATAAATCCCACTCCTGTTATTCCCTCTTATTTTTCCGATTTATCTTGTAAGTGTATAAAAACATCAGCGACAAGGGATATTGGAATAGAAGAACTTGAAAAAGCGATTGTAGAACTTCTTATAGGTAGTGAGAAAAATTATGACGATATAGTGCTGTTTTATGAGCATCAAAAACATAGTTTGGCGAGAGCTATTGAGTGTATAGAGAGGAGTATAACTCAAGAAAATCTACCCCCAGAATTGGTCGCTTTTGAACTCAGGGAGGCTCTTAATGCTTTAGGTGAAATTACTGGAGAAACAACATCTGAAGATATTCTTGATATCATTTTTTCATCGTTTTGTATAGGCAAGTAAAAATAGTGGGCGATACTGGACTCGAACCAGTGGCCTCTGCCGTGTGAAAGCAGCGCTCTAACCAGCTGAGCTAATCGCCCACATTCTGTTCTAATAGGATACCAAATTTAGCAGTTTCTTTCAAAATTTAAGATCTGGAGGTGAATAAGGTGAAAGTTTATTTCATACTGAGCCACTTTGTTTTCTCATAACCAGCCATTTTATGAGAAATAGTAAACTGATTAGGAGTAATGGAAGGCTAATTATTAAAGATGGTAGTATAGCGTGCACAAGATTTTCTTGCCCTCCTCTTATGGTTGATGTGTAAAGTAGTGAGATGCCCATGCATAAGAATCCAATGAAACCCATTAAGGGCTTTTGGATGGCTATAAAAAGAGTTAGGAGAATTATAAGAGAGGGGATATTGTGAACTAAAAAGGCAAAAATTTGTGCTTCTAATGTTTTTCCCTCTTCGAAAGAGTCAAGAGAAAGTAAGAACGCAAATATAGCGAGAATTATAGGCAAGGCTATGGATAAGATATTAAGAAATCTTAACATAACTATTTTCAATGTGCTAAATTATTTTATCACAAGAAAGTGATATATAAAAGAAAGAATTTAGCAGTTTCAAATATTCGGGCTTACTTTTACATTTTAGGAAATATTCCTTCCTTGGTTTGAAAGATTTGTGAAGTGTGTGTTATACTATTTCACCCTTAATTTGTGCTTAATTCGTGCGTCCCCATCGTCTAGCCTGGCCTAGGACACCGCCCTTTCACGGCGGCAACAGGGGTTCGAATCCCCTTGGGGACGCCATCATTTTTCCATAATTTTGATACTTTAAGTGGGTTATTTTTATTTGAATGGTGGAACGCCTGTGTATAAGTTAAAGTAAATTGAAAGTTGAATATTGAAAAGATTTTTGATAAAATCTTAAGCAAGTTGGGGCGTCGCCAAGTGGTAAGGCACCGGGTTTTGGTCCCGGCATTCGTTGGTTCGAATCCAGCCGCCCCAGCCATTTTTTTGTTATGAGGTATCTCACAAATTAATTAAATATTTGGATACGGAAAAAGTAAATGACTTGTGCAGGTGATTTACAAATATTTTCAGGTAATGCTTCGAGGAATTTGACCAAGAGTATTTGTGGTTATTTGGGAGTTGCTCCCGGAGAGGCAATAGTAGATCGGTTTAGTGATGGAGAAGTTCGTGTTCAGATATGTGAGCATGTAAGGGGAAAAGATGTATTCTTGATAAATAGCACTTGTCCGCCTGTTAACGACCATTTGATGGAATTATTGATAATGATAGATGCGGTACGCAGAGCATCTGCAGACAGAATTACTGCTGTTATACCATATTTTGGTTACGCTCGGCAGGATAGAAAGGACAAAGGCAGAGTTCCCATTACTGCGAAGTTGGTGGCAAACCTAATTACTGCAGCAGGTGTGGATAGAGTGCTAACAGTAGATTTGCATTGTGGACAGATACAGGGCTTTTTTGATATTCCTCTTGACCACTTGAGAGGAGATATTGTTTTTGCTGAGAAATTTATGGAAAAGAAATTGGGTAGTGATTGGGTGGTAGTTTCTCCTGATATGGGTAGCGTAGCACGTGCTCGAGAATTTGCTTCGAGGTTAGGATTGCCTCTTGCGATAGTAGATAAAAGGAGACCCAAAGAGAACGAATCAGAGGTGATGAATGTAATAGGTGATGTAGAAGGGCGAAATACTATACTTTTCGATGATATGGTTGATACTGCAGGAACACTTGTTAAAGCTTCGAAAGCTTTGAAGAGTTACGGCGCTTTGAGTGTAATTGCCTGTGCTACTCATCCAGTTTTAAGTGGCAAGGCGGTAGATTTAATAAATGAGTCTCCAATTAAAGAAATTTATGTTTGTGATTCGATAGAATTAAGGTCTGAGGCAAAACAAAGTTCGAAATTCAGAGTTCTTACCTTAGCACCTCTTATCGCTAAGGCTATTCAAAACATACATAACGAAGAATCGGTGAGTAGTTTGCTCACCCAACCGAACTAATGTATTGGGAGAAGGAAAGATGGAGATTCCAGTGCTGAAAGCTCGATTAAGAAGTTTAGATAGAAAAAGTG
>JAOAHN010000037.1 GCA_026415215.1 Candidatus Hydrogenedentota bacterium | reverse complement strand
TTTTCTTCATCAGATTTGGGCACTTGTATACCTACTTGATACTTAAGCATAATGTTGACAACTTTCTGTAAGTCATCCGTAGAACTGTCATGTAGGTATGGAGCGGTTAAAGCAATATTCCTTAACAGAGGAACTTTAAACTTATGTTTATCTTCTTCATTTTTAGTGACATTATACCTTCCTAAATCTGCCTCTTTGATTTCACCGCCACGGTCTTTAAAGTAATCAGCTTTTAACCCCATTTTTTCAAAAGACTGTCCACCCATTGCTTTCCCTACATGACAAGTAGCACAGCGATATTTTTTGAAAAGAGCATACCCCTCTTTTTCTTCTGGATTTAAAGCATCACTTTTTCCTAAAAGAAATTGGTCAAACCTTGAATTAGGAGTAATCAATGTGCGTTCGAACTCCGCAATGGCATCTGTAATAGAGTCTTTGCCATATCCTTCAGGATACACCTCATTAAACTCCTTTGTAAGCTCTTCATCCTGGATGAGTTTGGATTTAACTTCTTCCCAATTAGAAGCCATCTCAATTGGATTATTTACGGGTCCATCTGCTTGCTCTTCTAAAGAACCTGCCCTCCCATCCCAAAATTGAACAAAATTAAACAGAGCATTATACACAGTAGGAGCATTTATTGGTCCTACTGCCCCACCAACACCAACCGAAAACTTTTTCCTATCCGTTCCACCCATCGCCAGGTCATGACAACTTGCACAGGAAATAGAATTATCCTTTGATAGTCTCTTGTCATGGTACAGTTTTTCCCCCAGCTTTACCTTACGATCATCCACTTCAACTTTCTGAGGTAAAGGATGAACTACCTCTCTTTTTAGATGCTCCGGAATATCAGAAGTAGCGTAGTGTTTAGCTCGAGTTTCCCTTACCCAATTAAGAATAATACTTTGTTCTTCCTTCGAAAGTATACTATCCCAATGGAGTGCTATATACCTCAAAGGAGGCATCTCATTCATAAGGGTTGTGTGTTCAATCTTAGCAAGCGCCACTTCTTTAGGAGGTTGGTTCTCCCCTGGGAAAAGTTCTTTTACCATGTTCATATAAAATAATCCCAACTTTATATCAGCCTCTATTATTCCCTTCGCAATAGGAAAATTAGCATAAAAAGGCAATTTATACTCAGTCGTATGACAATTAACACATTTCTTCTCAAGAACAGGTAGAACTTTTGCAAAAAGCGGGTCCTCTACTCGCCTGTCTGTTAAAGATGTGCCTACTGGAGCGCCTACCAACAAGTTGACAATTGGAAATGCAAGAGCACCCATAACCCCTAACACTATGATTGCCACCACATATTTCTTCATAACAAATCTCCTTGTATATTCTTTATAACTAAACTTATTCTCCCCCAAACCTCAGGTCCATCTTACTTTCTAAGATTAAGTATAATAAATTAATTGCTTATTTTCAAGAGAAATCTTAGGAGGGTTCTTCGGACCATGAAAAAGGAAGTAAATCAGGAATATGTTCTTCTTGATTCTGGAGACCATGAGAAACTTGAGCAAATTGGTCCATACAAAATAGTCAGACCTGCAAAATATGCTTGCTACCCTAAATCGCTACCCAATATTTGGGAAGCTAATATAGACGCGATTTATCATCGCTCACCAGAAGGAGGAGGACACTGGGAATATTATAGTTTGGTGCAAAAGCAATTCCCAGTTAGGATAGGTAATTTTGTCTGTTATGCAAGGTTAACTGGATTTGGGCATATCAGTTTTTTTCCAGAACATTTACCTTTGTGGAACCTAATTCAAAAATTGTCTATCGACAAATACCAGACAGTGAAAGTATTGAATCTCTTCGCGTATACAGGACTTTCTACAATCGCATGTGTAAAGAAGGGTTTATCAGTATGTCATGTAGATTCTGCGAAGGGTATGGTCGAACTTGCAAAAGAAAACTTAAAGTTGAATGGATTTAACGACACCGAAGTAAGGTGGATAGTAGAAGATGTAAGGAAGTTTGTGTTGCGGGAAAAGAAAAGAGGTAGAAAATATGATGCTTTTATATTAGACCCTCCTGAATTTGGGAGAGGCACAGGAAACGAAATATGGAAATTAGAAGAACATCTCCAAGGATTATTGAACGACATCATGGAGTTGTGTGATGGTGAACCTTTATTTATATTCCTATCCTGCTATTCTTCAGGCTTTACTCCAATCTTGCTTGAGAGGATTCTGAAGTCTTATGTTAAAAATAGAGGGATATTTGGTAAAACAGAATTGTGCATAACTGAGTATTCGGGAAATATATTTCCTACGAACGGTTCTTGCAGTATATTCCTTTCGGAGAAGATTATTAGCGCAGATTTTGATATTGAGAGTGCTTTCAAACACTAAACTATCGCTCTCATATACGCAATTCACAGAAAAACACAGGAGGGGTAAATCATAACAACCCCTCCTGTCAAAACATCCCTCAGATGATTAAACTAACATTTACAAAACAGGAGCGTAACCGTCTTCAGTACCTTGTCGTGTTACATATTTCTTAGCATTGTAAAGTTGAACAACACGCAACAATTCAGCAAGGTCAATCTTCCAGTCTATTATTCTAAAATCCGCAGAGTGAGGGGGACAATTTCTATGTTTACCTAATCCAGGTCCATAACCATCCTCAGTTCCCTCATCACACCCATATCCACCGTTATTGAAAATCTGGATAACTCTCAAGATTTCTGCCAATGAGAATTTCCAGTCTCTATCAAAATCTCCCGAATGTGGATTCCCCTGAGGTTGTGATTCTCCCTCTTCAATTGGGATATCTTCACCTTCTTCACCTGCAGATGGAACTACCTGACTACACTTGTCAGCAATCATCTGAATCTCTTCCCGTGTTATATACTCATCGCTGTTGAGGTCAAACATACTAAATATATTTTGCAATACATTCTCATAGCCTACTACAGAAGGATAGTAAGTACCTAAAATAATTATGAGATCTCCTGCAGATATCTTTCCATCACCATCAGTATCTATCTGGTCAAAAAATCTCAAGGCATAACCAACTAACTGACACGGATCCCAAATAGGCAGAATCTCGATTTCTCCTTCAACAGAAGGCTCACCTTCTACAGGTCCACCAGCGCAATTTTGAATTGTAGTCTCGAGCTCTTCCCTTGTTATTGCACCATCCGAATTAAGGTCCAAATCATTAAATATCTCTTCTATCAAAGCTGGGTCTATTGGGAATGGAAGAGGATATACCGCTGGCATTTGTCCCATTATTACCACTATCCCCAACACTTCTTCTAATGTAATTTTGCCATCTCCATCTCTGTCGAGATAATTGAAATATTGTAATACAAACGGGGCTATTACACATGGATCAGTCGGTATCTCAAACTCGCCCTCAATGGGCACTGGTTCACCCTCAATTACTATGTTACATACAGCATCAAGGATAGTCTGTATTTCCTCACGAGTAATAGCAGAATCGCCATCTATGTCAAATATTGAGAACAATGATTGTATAAATTCAGGGTCCACGGGAATAGGTAGAACCACAGTCAATATATTATTAATATCTTCTATCGTAAGTTTGCCATCGGCATTTACATCAACCATGGAGAAGTTTTCAAGTATTATAGGACCAATTTGGCAGGGATCTAACCATTCTGGTGGAAACTCCCCTTCAATAGGCGGGTTAACTATAACATTTAAGTCGTTACAATCTATCAACCCATTACCATTTATATCGACATAGGAGAACTGCTCAGGTGTTACATACTGGGCCACCTCATCGTAGCTAAGCATTAAATCACCGTTGGTATCTATTTCTGCAAGGAGGTTATCCGGATTCACACCAATCTGAGGAGCCAAGACATACAATACCGCAATAAGCTCATCTACCGAGACACCACCATCTCTATTAGTATCAACAATAAGGTAAACCATATCCAAACTTAACTGATACTGTGCAAGTAAACTATCAATATCAGGATATATAGCTCTTACCTCATCTTTACTCAACTTCCCATCATCATTAAGATCCACTAACGGTAACAAAAGTTCAAAAACAGACCTCGCATCAGCTGGCAATGGGCACTCACCATTATCTCCTCCTCCACTTACTCCACACATTTGAGCCCAAGCATCCAACTCTTCTTTTGACACAGCACCATTATCATCCAAATCAAAAGCATCAAATAAGACATCAAAATCAACTGGAGGTGGATATATCATAATGATTGGGAAATTCAGCTCCTCTCTACTAAGCAACCCATCTCCATTCTGATCGAGATTATCAAACTCTTGAAGAGCAAGTTCTACCCAATCACATGGGTCTGTCTCAGGCGGAACATATTCACCCTCAATCGTTACTTCTCCTTCCAAATCGATTGGAGGTTCTTCTACCAAATCTCCACAATCAATTACGCCATTGTTATTTTTGTCAAGCATATCAAATGTTTGTCTATCAACATACCCTGCGACTTCTTCATACTGGATTAAACCATCTCCATTCTTGTCTATCAATGAGACAAATCCATTAGGATAATAACTATTTACCAATGCTACAATGGGCTGAATTTCATTCCTGTCGATATTACCGTCAGCATTAGTATCAGCATAGCTGAACAAAAGAGAAATGTATGTCCAGTATTGAGAAGGTATTATTAATTGTAATTCAGTAACAGATAATCCGCCGTCTCTGTTGGAATCCAGATATGGCCAAAGTAAATCGAGGTAAACATTAACCTCATTAGGAAGAGGACATGGTTCCGGTACTACTGCCCAAGAACCACTGCCTAAAACAGCAAGCACTAATAATGCACCTATTGAACAAACTAATATATTTACTCTATTCATAACCCTTATCTCCTATAATGTTTAAGGATTTACTTTTCAACTTTAAGTTTAACTATAAAGACGAAATACAAACTTTACTATTCAATATCCGTGTCATACACGGGAAAATGTAGAGCAGTAAGGTGGTGATGAGGGCGAAATATGCAGTGCCAAATTAAAAGAACCTTTTACCTCTCCCACAGGGAAGAAACACTCCCGAAAAACATCACTCTTGCCTTTACTAAGTTTTCTATAGGCAAATTCTAAAGTTTGGACCTTAGCAAGTTTACTGAGTGCTTCTATCTCGACAACTCGTGGTTTTGATACTTTAAAAAATGCCAAAACACCTGAAAAATATAATATATTATCATGCGCTACGGTATTAGAAACCTTTTTCCCCACATTATTTAAAAGAACTTGCAAATCCTTTATGTCGACTTTCCCGTCAAAATTTAAATCGGAAACAGATAAATCTTCTTTGGAAATCATTGCGAGGAATTGTTGAAAATCACAAACATCTATTATTCCGTTACCATTCAAATCACAAAGAGAGTCAAAAGCAGACCTATAAAAAGTATTCCCACCTATTCCTATACTTATAACCAATAACACCTTTATTATTTTATTTTGAAATAAACCCATAGCATCCAGCTTAAGTATTTTTATCCTTCTTTTCCCTCTGTCATCAAATTTTTCACAATTAATATAAAATCTCATTTTAAATCTTAACACAAAAAGTGTAAAATTTCAATATTAACTTCCTAAATAATAAAAAATACTGTCATAAAAATATTAAGAAACTTTTACCTCGAAAACAAAATATCGATTAAAAAGGGTTGATTATGTCTTTTTTTACATTCCTAAAGGAAATGGTCAGAGCTAATAAGACAACTGGAGCAATTGCTCCGAGTAGCAAAGCTCTTGCAGAGGCAATAACCGACTTAGCAAACTTGAAGGATGCAAATGTCATAGTGGAATTTGGTCCTGGGACTGGTGTATTCACTGAGGTAATAGAACGGAAAAAAAAGCCTACAAGTTTTTTCATGGCAATAGAGGTAAACCCTTCATTTGTAGAAGCCACTAAAAAAAGGTGCCCAGATGTTTATGTAGTTCATGACTCAGCAGAAAATACCCTCAAGTATCTAAAAGAGGCAGGTTATGACTACTGCGACATTATCATATCTGGACTACCCTGGACAAGGTTTGAAGATAATTTACAAGACAGACTTCTTAACGCAACATTTGAATCTCTAAGAGAAGGGGGGAAATTTTTAACCTTTGCTTATTGCTTCAGCCCACTTGTTCCCTCAGGAAAAAGATTCTTCAAAGGAAAACTTCCTAAGAAATTTAACAATAAATGTAGCAGATCACCGGTGATATTGAAAAACTTTCCTCCGTGTCATGTTTACATTTGTGAAAAGTGAAATTTAGGACAGTTGGAATGGATGAGGAGTTAAATGAACAATCAAGAATAATCTGTGCAATAATAGGTTGTGGGAACATTTCTGATATTTACATAAAAAATCTCAAAAGATTTCCTATAATCGAACTGAAATATTGCTCCGACATAATTACTGAAAAGGCGGTTGAGAAAGCAGAAAAATACAATCTTAAATATTACAGCCTTAGTGAAATTTACAACGACTCGAACGACATTCAGCTAATAGTAAACCTTACAAACCCTTCTTCTCACTTTGAGGTATCTCTTAGAGCAATTGAAAGTGGGAAGCATGTATACAGTGAGAAACCGCTTACAACCACATACAAAGATGCAAAACTACTGGTAGAAAAAGCAAAAGAAAAAAGGTTATATATAGGTTGTGCTCCTGATACATTTTTCGGCTCTCCGTGGCAAACATCTAAAAAGTTAATAGAAGAAAAATGGATAGGAAATCCAATATCTGCCACTGCCTTTATGCTATGCAGAGGACATGAATCCTGGCACCCTTCACCTGAGTTTTACTATCAAAGAGGGGGAGGTCCTCTATTCGATATGGGTCCCTACTATTTAACCACTCTCGTATTCCTTTTAGGCCCAATCGAAGAGGTCTTTGCTTATGGAAAAACAACTTTCAACAAGAGAACTATAACCTCAAAGGACAAATTTGGTTCTCCAATTAGTGTGGAAGTTCTAACACATATCACTGCGTTGATCAAGTTTGAAAAGAATGTTTTGTGCACAATGATTATGAGCTTTGATACCTGGGGGCATAAATTACCCTATATCGAAATTTACGGTGAATATGGAAGTTTGTCTCTACCAGACCCTAACTGTTTTAATGGACCTATTAGTTATTATAACCAATATAATCAAAAGTGGATTGAATTTCCTACATACTATGATATTTTCGAAAACTTACGGGGAATAGGTGTTGCAGATATGGTTAAAGGGATTTTGAAAAAAGGTGAATTTAGGGCAAATAGTGAAGTAGCCCTCCACATATTAGAGGTAATGGAAAAAATATTAGAATCTGCTGAAAGAGGCAAAAGTTTAAATATTGAAACAAGCTGTAAGAGCCCTTCTCTGATTAAAGAAACCGATTACCCAGTGACATTGCCTTCCTAAGCCACTCATATAGCCAAGCTATTAATTCGAATGTTAATAAAAACTGGCTGTATATATAATATAAAAAATGTTTAGAACCCGTTTTTTTCAGATTTTTTATTTTTTAATCTTTTGTTTTATTATATATACAATAATGGAGAAGAAAAACATGGCTTATAATGAGCATCTAAAAATATTCAAGATGGGAGTAAAAGCTTGGAATCAGTGGAAAGCCACTGACCCGAGTATATCTCCAGACTTGAGTGGCTTGAGGCTAACTAAAGCTATATTAACTGGAATAAACTTTTCTAACACTGACCTCCGCCAAGCGGTATTTACTGAAATAGATTTTAGGAGGGTAAATTTTAATAAGGCTTATCTCCATTCTGCTACCTTTCTTAAATGCGACCTTAGAGATGCTTCTTTCGATCACGCTGACTTATCGTATGTCAGGTTTATTGACACTTTGTTGGATGGGGTTAAGTTCACAAATGCGGTATTAAACGAAGTGGACTTCTCACAAAAAGTATTAAGAGAAATAGATTTTTCTGGAGCAAACCTATTCAGAGCCAATTTTACATCTGCGGACCTTACCAAATCCGTATTCCGTGGCGCTTACTTAAGTGAGGCGAATTTTCACATGGCAAATCTACAGCAAACAGACTTACGAGAGGCTAACCTAATGGGGGCAAACCTTTCTCAGGCTTATCTTGCAGATGCAAGATTAGAAGGAGCTGTTATCACCAATGCTATCCTTGATGGTGCTCACTTATCCCTAAAACAGAAATTAAGACTTTGGTTCACTTTTCCCTCAAAGTAAACTTTTCTCAAACTACCTACCATAACTTTCTAAGAAATATCATTCTATCCTTTCAAACCCACTAAAATTCCTTCTATGTGAAACAAATAATTCTGAGGTTAGGTCTGACTACTAAAAAAAGTGAAGGAACCTAATAATGAAAACTTTTCTTAGTAAATCAATAATGCCTGTTATATTTCTCGTCTCCCCTGTAGCGATACTGTTCCTAAGCTGTGAAAAAATAGAACCTCAGTTAACACCAGACCTAAATTCACTAATTCCGCCGGAAGGTAAATATGAAGTGACAATTTACAGAGATGAATGGGGAGTCCCTCACATATACGGGAAAAGAGACATAGATGTTGCCTACGGAGTTGCATACGCCCATTGTGAAGATGATTTCAAGACAATACAAGAAGGACAGATATTAATCAGGGGTAAAAGCGGATTGGAAAATTCGTTTTCAGGATTTATATACGATTATATGCTCGAGTTCCTACAAGTCTGGGAAGTTGTAAACTCTAAATACGAAACAGACCTAAGTCCAGAAGTAAGGGCTATATGTGAGGCGGCTGCAGACGGCGTAAATCACTATGCAGGGACCCATCCATCTGAAGTAAAAAGATGGGATGTATTTCCTGCAACGGGTAAAGACATAGTTGCTGGGTTTGTCCTAAAATCTCCTATGTTTTTCGGAATTAACAGATATTTGGAGCCTATATTCAAATCGAGAAAAAAACCAGAAATCAAAAGGCCAATAATGTTAGGAAAAAAAGATGGCTATTCTGAAACATTCACTGATTTGGAAAATTTGCCACTTGGTTCAAATACATTTGCGGTAAGTCCCAATCGCAGTGCGGACGGCTCTACATTTTTAGCCATCAACTCGCATCAACCATGGACAGGACCCGTTGCCTGGTACGAGGTCAGATTAAAGAGTGAAGAAGGACTTGACATCACAGGTGGAATTTTTCCTGGGTCCCCCGTGGTACTTCACGGGCATAATAAATACTTGGGATGGGCACATACTGTAAACATGCCAGACTTAGTCGACATATACGAACTCACTATAAATCCAGAAAATCCAAATCAATACCTCTTTGATGGAGAATGGAGAGATTTTGAGAGGAGGGTAGTGGAATTTCACATAAAAATATCCGATAGATGGGCAATAAGACTACCACGCGAAATTCTCAAATGTGTATACGGTCCTGCTGTGAGAAGACCTTATGGAGTATATGCTATAAGATACGCAGGATTTGGAGAAATCAGACAAATAGAACAGTGGTATAGAATGGGAAAAGCGAAAAATATTAAAGAATTTGAAGAAGCGATGAGAATTAGAGCCATCCCAAGTTTCAATGTTGGCTATGCGGACTATCAAGGAAATATTTGGTATATATACAATGCTTTGTTACCCATAAGGTCAGAAAACTACGAGTGGAGTGGTGTATTGCCTGGCAATACCTCTGAAACCTTATGGACTGAATATCTCCCCTTTGAGAAACTACCGCAAGTCAAAAACCCAAAGTCAGGCTTCATACAAAATTGTAATTCATCTCCCTTCAGAACTACTATAGGAGATGATAATCCAAAACCTGAGGAATTTTCCAAGAGTAGTGGAATAGAACCACCTGAGCACATGACAAACAGAGCTCTTAGATTACTTGAATTGCTTGGTTCTGATGAGTCAATCACAGAAGAGGAATTTTATGAGTACAAATTCGACTGGAAGTACTCAGAAAACTCTCTTGCCAAGAAATATGTAGATAAAATTTTGCAGGAATTTCAACCCAAAGACGAAGTAGAAAAAGAAGCATTGGAAGTTCTAAAAAGATGGGATTTTCGTGCTAACCCAGAAAACACATCAACCGCAATAGCAGTTCTAACTCTCGAGCCTGTGGTACGAGCACAAATATTCGGTAGAAGTATACCAGACTTATTCAAAATCTTTAGCGAAAAATCACATTTATTACTAAATACTTACGGTAAGATTGATGTAGAATGGAAAGAAGTAAATAGACTCGTGAGAGGAAAAGTCAACTTAGGATTAGGAGGTGGACCTGACCTTCTCTACTGTGTTTACGGAGAATGGACGGGTAAACATCTTGAAGGAAAAGCTGGCGACTCCTATATATTAATAGTAAAATGGGACAAGAACGGTGAAGTTTATTCCAAAGCAGTACATCAATTTGGAAGTGCCACCCAGAATGAAAATTCACCACATTTTGCTGATCAAGCATTTCTATTTGTAGAAAGAAAAATGCGGACAGTTCATTTTAAATTTGAAGACCTCAAAACAAACATAAAAGAGGCTTACAAACCGGGCGAACACCGAGGAATCAACCACCCTCCCCAATAAAGGACCCAAATTTTATAGGAGCTAAATAAAATCGGGCGAAGTGTTTACTTCGCCCGACGATGTGCAAATCTGAGACCAAACCTAACAGCAGATTTATCTAAATCTATTTCGGTTATTTCTCCCTCTTCGCGGTGAATACTCTTCTTTAGGTCTTGCTTCATTAACTCGCAACTCTCTTCCTCCGAATTCCAATCCGTTCAGTGCTTCAATAGCGTTTCTCGCCTCGTTATCATTTGGCATCTCAACAAAACCGAAACCCCTAGACCTGCGCGTATTACGGTCTGAAATTATGCGCGCTGACTCGACCGTGCCGTATCTTGAAAATAGTTCTTCTAACTGTTGTTCTGTCGAAGAATACGGCAAGTTTCCTACAAAAATGTTCACTTTACACTCTCCTAAAACACACTTTTACTCATCTCAGGAAAGTTATTGGCCTGTACCCCAACTCCACTGGAGGGAATTTCTACCACTGGTGAGAGATTCGCGACCACAGGAGTATTAGTACATCCCTAACCAATAACCCCCCTTGAGATATTCAACTTACAATGATACCCTATCATAAGTAGAGTCAACATTGCAAATTTGCTTTACCGTGGAATAAAAAATTGAATATATTTGTTATGTTTTCTTAAAATACTTGACCAGGGTTAAGAATATGAAAAAAATACAACAAGAAATAAATTATTCAAATTTCCTAAACAACTACAAGGGAGAGCCTGCCTTTTCATATCCCCACCGATGTACTCTTTTCATGTATTGCAGTTAACTCCTCATCCAATCATTATTCTCACCAAAAACTTATAAAAACATTAACCAAAAACTGCAAAAATAAGGAGTTTAGATATGAGAGTTTTCAAAGATAATAGTTATTCAATTGGCAACACACCTCTTGTTCAAATTAATAAAATGTGCAAAGGTGCAAAAACAAATAAAATTTTTGCGAAGATTGAGGGAAGAAACCCTGCATATTCAGTAAAATGTAGAATAGGTGCGGCAATGATATGGGATGCAGAGCAAAAAGGTTTAATTAGAGAAGGAAGTACCATAATAGAACCCACATCAGGAAACACAGGTATTGCTCTTGCTTTTGTTTCGGCTGCAAGAGGCTATAAGCTTATACTTACTATGCCAGAAACTATGAGTTTAGAAAGGAGAGCACTACTAAAAGCCTTTGGCGCTGAAATCATCTTAACCCCTGGGGAAAAAGGAATGCCTGGAGCAGTAGAAGAGGCAGAAAGGATAGCAAAAGAAAACCCAGATTATTTCATGCCTCAACAGTTCAAAAATCCGGCTAATCCAGAAATACACTTTAAGACTACTGGGCCCGAAATCTGGAATGATACTGATGGAACAATAGATGTTTTAGTAGCTGGCATAGGCACAGGTGGGACTATTACAGGAGTCAGCAGATATATAAAAAATGTGTGTGGAAAGAAGATAGAAAGTGTAGGTGTGGAACCCGCTAACTCTCCTGTTTTATCAGGTGGGAAAAGAGGACCTCACAAAATACAGGGGATCGGGGCGGGTTTCATTCCTGATGTTCTCGACTTAAGCCTTGTAGACAAGATTGAGACTGTAACCGACGAAGAAGCATTTGAAACATCAAGAAGATTAGCAAAGGAAGAAGGTATAATTGCGGGAATAAGTTCAGGAGCAGCAATGGCTGTGGCACTCAGGCTTGCTTTTCAAGAAGCATACAAAGATAAAACTATAGTAGTAGTGCTACCTGATTCGGGCGAGAGATATTTATCAACATCCTTATTTAACAGTATATAACTTACAATAATAGGGAGATACAGTTATGACTAAAAAGAATTATAAACTGGGAACTATGGCATTACATTCTGGACAAGTTCCAGACCCTACAACTGGAGCGAGGGCTGTACCAATTTATCAAACTACTTCCTATGTCTTTAAAGATAGCGAGCACGCAGCTCGGCTATTCTCGCTTCAGGAATTTGGAAACATATACTCTCGAATTATGAATCCTACAGTGGAGGTGTTGGAAAAACGAATAGCAGAGATGGAGGGAGGAGTTGGTGCGCTTGCATTATCATCCGGATCTGCAGCGATTACTCTTGCTGTACTTAATATCACACATTCGGGCCAAAACTTTGTATCCTCTAACACCCTTTATGGAGGAACTTACAATCTGTTCGCTCATACATTTGCCGAATTAGGCATAGAGGCTAGGTTTGTGGATGCGAGTAATCCGGATAATTTTGCCAAAGCAATAGATGACAAAACAAGGTTTTTATATGTAGAAAGTATTGGCAATCCTGCGAACGATATAGTAGATTTTGAAGCCATCGCCAAAATCGCACATGACAATGGTATTCCTTTCATTGTAGACAATACAGTTACATCGCCCATTTTATTCAGACCCATCGAATATGGGGCGGACATAGTTGTTCACAGTGCTACTAAAGTGATCGGAGGACACGGAACTTCATTGGGAGGAATCATAGTAGACAGTGGAAAATTTGATTGGGGAAATGGCAAATTTCCCGAGTTTACTAAACCACATCCAAGTTACCATGGGCTGGTGTTTGACGATGTGTTTAAACCACTCGGAAATATTAGCTACATAATAAAAACAAGAGTAACATTATTGAGAGATATGGGTCCGTGTCTTTCTCCATTTAATGCCTTCCTGCTTTTACAAGGACTGGAGACTATACATCTCAGAGTACCAAGACATTGTGAGAACGCATTTAAAGTAGCGCAATTTTTAGAAAGCCATAAAGCTGTAAAGTGGGTGAATTATCCTGGTTTACCGTCTCACCCTGATTACGAAAGGGCAAAGAAATATATGCCAAATGGACAAGGTGCTATAGTAGGCTTTGGTATTAAGGGTGATTTGCAATCCGCGAAGAAGTTTATTGACAACTTAAAACTAATATCCCACTTAGCTAATGTGCTGGATGCTAAAACATTAGTTATTCACCCTGCAAGCACTACTCATCAACAATTGTCACCAGAGGAACAAAGAAAAGCTGGAGTTACACCAGACTTTATAAGGATCTCAGTTGGGTTAGAAGATATAGAAGATATATTAGAAGATCTTGATCAAGCATTAAATAAGTCCCAAGAATGAAGACCATATATGGGTGCAAGCTTTACAAACAACTTTGGAAGTGTAGGAGTAGTAGAAACTAAATATTTTACCTTTGCTGAACCGCCATTAAAGTTCGTTCTCGAAAGTGGTGAAGAGCTAAGCCCAGTAACAATAGCATACGAATGTTACGGTGAACTTACCACTCAAAAAGACAATGCTATACTTGTATGTCATGCATTATCCGGAAGCGCCCACGCTGCTGGATTTCATAGTCAGTCGGATCCCAAACCCGGGTGGTGGGACCCTATGATTGGTCCAGGAAAAGCTTTGGATACCACTAAGTATTTTGTAGTCTGCTCAAATGTATTGGGAGGATGTTCAGGTTCTACAGGACCAGGTTCCATAAATCCTGACACCGGGAACCCATATGGACTCGACTTTCCATTTGTTACAATCCGAGATATGGTAAAAGCACAATTAGAACTGATGAAACACCTGGGAATCTCCCAATGGCTCTGTGTTATTGGGGGTTCAATGGGCGGAATGCAGGCCTTAGAATGGGCAGTACATTTCCCCCAATTTACTAAATCTGTAGTAATAATATCAGCACCTCCGAAAAGTGATGCACAGCAAATTGCTTTTCATGCGGTAGGAAGACATGCGATATTCTCTGACCCTAACTTCCTCTCAGGTAACTATTACAAAGAGACACCACCTGCAAAAGGACTCGCAGTCGCGAGAATGCTTTCTCACATAACATACCTATCGGAAGACTCAATGAAACAAAAGTTTGGCAGAAAACTCCAAAATCAAAAGAATTTCAAGTATTCGGTTGACAAGGAGTTCTCTGTAGAGAATTATCTTGAATATCAGGGTGAAAAATTTGTTAATAGATTTGATGCTAACTCCTACCTGTATATAACGAAAGCCATAGACTACTTCGACATCTCAAGAGGATACAAAGACCTCGACGATGCGTTAAGAAATGTAAGTGCCAAAATATTAATAATCTCATTTTCTTCAGACTGGTTATATCCTCCAAAAGAATCGAGAAAGTTAGCTTTTGCTTTTGCAAGACAATCAAAAAATGTGAGTTACTGTAACATAAAATCACCTTACGGACATGATTCTTTCTTAATAGACTATGAGAAAATGTCAGAATTAGTCAGTGGTTTTCTTAAACACGCATATACTCCAGGTAGACCCTGCCCCAATTGCTATGCCTCAGAGAGAGAATTAAGAACAGGACCAAAAATTGTTCTTCCTAACAGTATATTCTCAAGTAAAAGAATAGATTTTGACCTTATCGTTAACTTAATAGAACCCAATTCGAGAGTGTTAGATTTGGGATGTGGTACAGGCACGCTACTGTGTAGATTGGATAGAGAAAAAAGCGTTCAGGGATTAGGAATAGAAATTAATGAAGATAATATAATCAGTGCGGTAACCTGCGGACTTCCGGTTATCCAGGCCGATATTGATGAAGGGCTTTCAGAACTGCCTGATAAAAGCTTCGATTATGTAATACTAAGTATGACACTCCAAGTAGTAAAAAAACCTGACTTTGTTTTAAGGGAAATGACAAGAATAGGAGAAAAATGTATTGTAAGCTTTCCTAATTTTGGACATTGGAAAGTAAGGAGTCAACTCCTTTTAAAGGGTATATCCCCAGTAACCCCGAATTTGCCCTACTCTTGGTATGATACCCCTAATAGACACTTCCTTACCCTAAAAGATTTCAAAAATCTATGTGGCTCATTAGGTATTAAAATCATCAAAGAAATACCTCTAACTAACCGCGGTAAAATCAATTTCTTACCAAATCTGTTAGCTGAAGAAGTGCTATATATAATCGCAAACCATTAAGTATTTAAGATATAATTTCATCCATCTCATCTCCTAACTTCCAATATACTTTGAATTACAGGAGATTAATATGTTGTTTGATTTTAAACATGTTCAGAAAGCATTAAGCAATTTTATTGTAAAGATAGAAAAAGTTAAAGAGAAATTGAAAAGGCCATTGACATTTTCAGAGAAAATTCTTTACTCACATTTAGCAGAGAATGAAAATGTCCGAGACATAAAACGCGGAGAAGAATATGTCGAATTTCGTCCCGACCGTGTAGCTATGCAAGATGCAACAGCCCAAATGGCTCTACTTCAATTCATCCAAGCTGGCCGTCCCCAAGTAGCAGTACCGAGTACAGTTCACTGTGACCATCTAATATTAGTAGAAAAAAGTGCTCAAGAGGACTTAGAAAAAGCACTTTCTGCTAACAAAGAGGTCTATGACTTCCTGCTAAGTGCTTCCCAGAAATTTGGGATAGGATTCTGGAAACCAGGATCGGGAATTATTCACCAAGTGATACTCGAAAACTACGCATTCCCGGGGGGGATGCTAATAGGCACAGACTCTCATACTCCCAATTCTGGAGGATTAGGGATGTTAGGAATAGGCGTGGGAGGAGCTGACGCTGTGGATGTCATGGTAGGCCTTCCGTGGGAACTGAAATTTCCAAAGATTATTGGGGTAAAGCTAATCGGTTCACTTTCTGATTGGGCCTCCCCCAAAGATGTAATTCTTAAACTCCTTGGATTACTAACAGTAAAAGGAGGCACGGGATATATTATTGAATATTTTGGAGAAGGGACAACTTCTATTTCCTGCACGGGTAAAGCAACTATATGTAATATGGGTGCAGAATTGGGAGCAACCTCATCCATTTTTCCATACGATGAAAGAATGCACAAGTACCTAATGATGACCGGAAGAGAAAAGATAGGAGAACTTTGTGAAAAAATAAAGGATGCTCTTGCTCCGGACCCTGAAGTCGTAGCTTCCCCTGAAACATTTTTTGACAAAGTTATTGAAATCAATCTTTCAGATTTAGAACCTTATGTCAACGGTCCCTTCACTCCCGATCTCGCTACACCTATTTCTCAACTAAAATACAAAGTTAGAGAAAATTCCTGGCCTGAAATTGTAGAGGTCGGGCTTATAGGTTCCTGTACAAACTCTTCTTACGAAGATTTAACCCGTTCAGCATCAATCGCAAAACAAGCCTTAGAGAAAAAATTGAAAGTAAAGTCAGAATTTATAATTACTCCGGGTTCGGAACAAATTCGAGAAACACTTGAAAGAGACGGTATCTTGCAAATATTTGAAAGTATAGGTGGTAAAATAATGGCAAATGCCTGTGGTCCATGTATAGGTCAATGGGCACGACATAGATACGGACCTCAAGACGAACCAAATACCATAGTAACTTCATTCAACCGAAATTTCGCAAAAAGAAACGATGGAAATCCCAAGACCCATGCTTTTATAGCATCGCCGGAGATAGTTACCGCGTTTGTCATAAGCGGTAAGCTAACATTCAATCCATTAACAGATACACTCACAAGTGAGGATGGAAAAGAAGTAAAATTATCTCCTCCGTCTGGCGAAGAGTTTCCTACGAATGGTTTTGTGTGTAGTGAGTTAGGGTATGTGGCTCCTTTAGAAGCCACAAATAATATTGAAATAATTGTAAAACCTGACTCTGAACGACTCCAGTTGTTAGAGCCATTTCCCCCAAATGAAGGAAATCTATACGGATTAAGAGTACTTTTGAAAATTAAAGGTAAATGCACAACCGATCATATCTCGCCTGCTGGTCCGTGGCTTAAGTACAGGGGACACTTAGAAAAAATCTCTGATAATTGCTTTATGGGAGCGCTGAACGCGTTTACTAATGAGGTGAATAAAGTTAGAAACCTAATAACTGGAGAATACGGTGAAATATCTAAAGTGCAAAAGTTCTATAAAGAAAGAGGAATAGGTACTATTGTCATAGGGGATGAAAATTACGGAGAGGGTTCGTCACGAGAACACGCAGCAATGGAACCGAGGTATTTAGGAGTTAAAGCAATATTAGTCAAAAGTTTTGCTCGTATTCACGAGGCTAATCTTAAGAAACAAGGAATTTTAGCTCTCACTTTCAATAACCCGAACGACTATGAACAAATTAGAGAAGACGACATAGTAGACATAATAGGCATAGATAATTTCACACCAGGTTTACCATTGATGGTAAGACTACACCATTCAGATGGAACTATTGAGGATATACAGGTAAAACACTCATACAACCAAACTCAAATCGAGTGGTATAAAGCGGGTGGAGCACTAAACATAATAAGAAAACAATTTAACTCCGTGGTATCTTAATAATGAAGCTTGTCCCCTTTTGTTCACTCGATTCGACAGTAACAACTCCTCCATGTATCTCTACGATTCTTTTAACGATAAATAAGCCTAAACCCGAACCTCTCCTCCCCTCTATGGGCTTTACATCGTATCTTCTGAACTTATGAAACAAAGTAGGGATTATAGATTGGTCAATCGGTTCACCATCATTCCAAACTACCAACTCAATAAAATCCTCTGTCTTTCTCGCAGATAATTTTATACTTCCTTCCTCCTTCCCATACTTAATAGCATTACCAATCAGATTCTCATACACTACTCTCATCAAATTAGGGTCAGCAGGGAAATGGAAATCTTCCTGTATATCAATAATTAATTCCATTTTCTTAGAATCTAAAAGTTTTCGGAATTCCAATATTACTGGCTCTATAACATCAGTAATCAAGTATAGATCTCTTTTTTCCACATACAAATCGCCGGATTCTAACTTAGAGAGTTGAAGATAATTATTCGTAATATCCTTCAAATAAATGAGGCTATCCTCGACAATAGATAAGCCTTCATTCACCGATTCTGAAATTTCACCGTAAGTACCCTCTTTAACAGAGAGTAGATTAAATAGAGCAGATCCCAATGTATTCCTAAGTTCGTGAGTAACAAAACCTAACATTTCAAGGTAATTATTATTGGCTTCTTCAATCATTCTTTGTTGTTCAAGAAGTTTATCTCTATCTTTTTCGACGGTCTCCATCATCTTATTGAAGATTTTTGAAAGTTCAGATAATTCGTCATTCTCCTTATCTTCAGGAATCCTTACAGAAAAGTTTCCACTTGCGAACTCTTTAGCACAACCTCCAATGGTGCGAATTCTTCTGAGCAAAACAGTCGTTTGCCTAAGTCTAACTAAGAAAGCAAAAATCATTATTACTATAATAGTTGAAATAGTAATCAGAATTGTCCTGAAACGAATATCTTTGGAAACCCTCTCAAGTTCACCCATATATAACATCCCTATAATTTTACCTTTATGGTCAAGAATAGGCTCATAACAAGCAAGATACCAATCATCCAAAACCTGAGCTCTACCTATCCAAACTTCTCCATTCTTCAATGTTTTTTGCTTGACTGGAATAGATACATAAGTTCCGACCGCACGCCTATCATCGGGCAACAAAACAGTTGTGGCAACTCTCAAATCCTCATTGAATATTGTCACAGTGCCGACTCTCTTCCCATTGTAAAATCTATCTTCAAAAACAAGGCCTTGTATTTGATCTACTATGTAATTAGCCTCTTCAAGCCAAATACCAAGAAAGACATATATATTATCTACCTGATTACAAGAAATTTTTTTTGCGGAAAACATTGCCAAAGGCGAGTCTGTTAATTTAGGGTGAGTTCCATTACTCATTGAAATAAAATGTGATTCATCTAAAAGTTGCCGAGGAATTTTTATATAACCACTTAGTGACTGTCGAGCACCAAATAAATCTTGATAGAACGCTTTATTTTCTCCTGAAATAGAAGAATCCACTTTGTCTATCCAAACCCAATCCAAGTCTCTCTGTTCTATGTAGAGACGAGCAATATTCTCTACCTGGAATCTGAATGAATGCTCGGAAAAATCCTTATATTTACAGAGTTCTTCTATGAAATTGCACAACATTTCCAACTTTGAAATCTTCTGGTTCAGATAGAACCATCCGCTTCTCATATTCAATTTAATTCTTTCATTTGATGACCTTATAACTAACCTATTGACAATTTCCATTTGTAAAATGGAAATCGCAATTGATAAAGATAAGAATACTAATATCAGCCCACCTATAAGTTTTGTCTTTAGACTATTAATTTTTCTCATGATTTTTTACCCCGCTCTGGTTAATGCTACAGCCTATCCAAATACCAAATATATGGAAATCTTTTAGGAAACATGATTTTAATAAGGTTTTTGGCATCATCCGAAATACCAAATCCCCAATTAGATACCCAGTCTTCACCACTTTCTGAGCCCAAAATCAGCAATGCCAAATCTTCTTTATCCAGAGAAACTTTGTTTTTACCCATCCTATTTGAAATGGAAATATTCCCTTTTCTTGAATAAATATTAAATGGCTGTGAGTCTATAATAAAAGTTACCTCGACATCTTTATTTCTCAAAACACTCCCATGTAATTTTTTTTCCCATTCCGGAGTTAAACATTCAAAAGTATCTTCCAAATTCAGGATCTTCACCATTCCAAAATGAGATTTGCTAACAGATGTTTCCGATAACTTTATACCCAACTCTTCCAGCCAGTTGAAAATCACATAATCAGGTGGTGCTAAGAATCGTATGATTTTACATCCGAATCTATTTGCCAAATTGAGTATATTATTAACAACAGGAATCATCGAATCTTTACCAATACAGCCAATTTCTTTGATAGTCATTATCTGTTTCCATACGAACCCGGTACAAAAGTATCCATGGACCTTTCCTATGGCATCGTAAATAACCCAAGAATTCCTATACTCATTCCATTTTAATGAGTAGTGAAAATGTGCTCTTAAAACAGAACCGAAGGTATTTTCATCCAACTGATCGTGAATTTTTTGAACTATAGGTATGTCAGCAGGCTTTATTCTTCGAACCCTGTAAAAAGGGGGAGGCACATAACTCACAAGGTATTCTTTCCTGTACTTCAAATCTCTATAAGATTCAAAAAAAGCAGGGACAAAACCAAATCGCTGGTAAAACCGAGGAACATCAAAAACCAAAGCCAAGTTAAATTTTTGCTTTTCTAAATAGGCCACACTATCCCTTATAAGTCTACTTCCCACGCCTCTTTTATTATTCAGTGGTGAAGTAAACAGCCTACCTAAAACACCAACTCTGAGGCGAGCTTCTCCTAATTGTATAAATTCAGGGAAAACCAATAATGCCGAAAGTATCTCATTCCCTGAAATTACGACCCTTATCTGTTCGGGAGGGAAATATGGATACCTTGCTTTCACTAATAGCTTATATTTAGCGACTTCAGAATCCGTAGTTTCTAAACTATCGAGTAACGAGATATACTTACCTACCTCAGAAGACTTTGCTCCTCTTATTTCTATACATTCATGCATATCAACAGATTATTTCCCGTATTACTATGAAACTTCTAAAAACCTTCTTTACACATAACAAATTAAAGAGATTATACTATAAACTTGCCTTCAGAACTTGAGCCTGATTATTCGTGACGGAGAGCCTCTATTGGGTCCATATTAGCTGCACGAAAAGCGGGATAAATACCAAAAAGTATCCCCACCCCTGCAGATATGCCAAAGGCTATCAAGGGGCTCCAAAATTGTATTATAGTGGGCATAGAAGAAAAGTAAGTAATAATCTCCGGAATTAAAAAACCCAAGATGATTCCAAAAATACCACCTGTTCCCGACATTATAACTGCCTCAACAAGAAACTGAATAACAATATCACGCTTTTTCGCACCGAGGGCTCTTCTTATGCCTATTTCACGAGTTCTTTCTGTGACGGTAGCTAACATAATGTTCATTATTCCAATGCCCCCGACAAGAAGAGATATCCCCGCAATTGTTCCTAAGACAAGATTAAATATTTGCTTAGTTTTTTGTGCCTGACGAAGGAGCTCAAGAGGAACCACTATCTCATAGTCTCTCTGCTTGTGATTTTTCTGGAATATATCTTCTACTATTTTTGCGACTTCTTCAACTCTTTCCTCTGAATCAACCACGGTAATAATCTCATGCAATTCAACTCTTTCGGCTTCAAAACTTCCAGCAGACCGTCTAATAAGAGTCTCTCCAAACCTTTTCTGAGCACAAGAAATTGGAATGTATATTTTATAAGAAGCAGGGGGCGCCAAAATTGATTTCGGCTTTAAGGCAGAAATCCTTTCCTCGGATTGCCCAACTCTTTCTTTAGATAGTTCTCTTTCCTGGGGACCAAGCAAAATACCCGAGGAGGAAGAGGGCTGAATATTGGCACTTGTATCTTCATCTTCTATTATACCAATTACTTTGTAGTAAGAGGACCCTATCCTAATGCTCTGGTAAAGGGCACTACCCATAGGGAAAAGTGCTCGGAAGGAAGATACCGATAAAACACATACATTTTTTACCTCGTCTACTTCTCTTTCTGTAAAGTATCTTCCTTCAATCACGCTCAATTTCCGCATCTGATGAAACCAACTAACTGTACCTACTATCTGTGCATCTATTCTCCACCTGTTATTCCACACTATATCTCTTATAATTCTATTAGGAACTATGACCTCTACATTTGGAATAGAGTTCCTAATTCTTACCGCATCCTCTCTCTTTATACCATACTCAATTGCTCTGCTTCTTTCAACAGAAGCCCTTTGTTCCAGAGGAGGTTTCACACTTCTAATTATTATGTTTCTACTGCCCAGCTTTCTTATTTGCTCTTGTGCTACATAACTTGCTCCCTCGCCGACAGCAAGCATAGCTATCACAGAAGCGACTCCAAAAACTACACCTAACATTGTTAAAAAAGAGCGGAGTCTATGAAGCCATAGGCTTCTAAATCCCATAACAACTGTTCTAAATAGGATGTAGTGAAAAGAAAAATAAATCATATCCTCTCGTCAGTCTCAATTAAACCATCTTTCAGTTTTACTATTCTTTCCGCATATCTTGCAATATTTTCATCGTGAGTAACTAAGACGATAGTTTTTCCTGAGGCATGAAGTTCTTTGAACACACTCATTATTTCTTTACCTGAGGCGGAATCAAGGTTACCCGTGGGTTCATCAGCAAGGATGAGAAGAGGGTCATTCACAAGGGCTCGTGCAATACCTACTCGTTGTTGTTGCCCCCCAGACAACTCCATAGGTTTATGGTCGAGTCTATCACCTAACCCTACTCTTTCAGCCAAAAGAATAGCTTTTCTCCTTGAATCTTTAGGAGAAACACCTTGGTAATAAAGGGGGATTTCTATGTTTTCTACCACAGAAAGTTGTGGTATAAGATTATATGACTGAAAAACGAATCCAAGATAATTACACCTGATTTCGGAAAGAGTGTCATCATCTAACTCAGCCACATCTTCACCATTTAGTAAGCACCTGCCCTCTGACGGTCTATCCAAACATCCTAATATATTAAGAAGCGTTGATTTACCACATCCTGAAGGGCCCATAATACAAACGAACTCTCCCCGATTAATTTTTAGGTCAATTCCCCTCAAAGCGGGGACTTCTAACTTACCCAACTTGTATAATTTTTTAACACCTTTTAACTCTATTATTTCTTCAGACATAGTGTTTCGAATTTTTAGTCCTATTACATAACCTAATTCAGCTCACTGAGTCTTTCGTTTGCCTATCTCTGATATGTTTCTCATCAGAAGAAGGTGTAGAAGTGTGAGGTGATTGCAAAAGTACAGATTCGCCCTCTTTTAAACCTTCTTTTATTTCTATTAGAGATTCGTTATATTCGCCAGTTTTCACAAATCTGAGCTCTATTGTATCTCCTTTCTGTACATAACAAGCTTGCTCCCCGTCGATATTGAATACACTTTGAATTGGGACATACAATACATTCTCTAATTCAGCAACAACGATTTCCACTTGGGCAGTCATTCCGGGTTTAAGCCATGGATAAGTTCCGCTTATAACAACGAATGTATCATAGACCTTTAAGTCTGGATTTAGCCATCTATTTTGGGCATTGGGTAGTACCCCCACTTTTTCTACAGTTCCAGTCAATTCCTCCTCTGGATACGCATCTACTCTAATTCTTGCTTTCTGCCCAGGCTTTATTCTTTTTATATTAGACTCGTGAACTTTTGTTCTAACTCTCATTACTGAAGTGTCTGGAATAGTTATAATTACTTGTCTTTCTCTCACGGAAGCCCCTTCTTGAATCCTATCTTGCATAAATCTATCTTCTCCACCTCCATAAACCACCAAACCTGGTTTAGTTGCTCTTATTGTACACTTAGCAATTTGTTCCTCCAGTTCCTTCTTTTTCCTACTTTCGAGTGCAAATTGGGCTTTTGCAGAGTTAAGTTTAGCTTCCGCCTGGGCTAAACGAGATCTAGCTACTTTTTGAATTCTAAGATATTTCCACAGTGCCTGGATATAAGCGGAGACTAACTTCTCTGCCTGTTTTGGAAATTCATACTGAATGTAGAGAGACTTATTAGTGTTTGCTTGCTCCAAAGCCACTTGTTTGCGTTTGAGGGTCAACTCATCAGTTTCAAGATCTGTTTGCGTCACAAAGGCTTTTTCAAATAACCTTTTTGTGCCTTCGAGTTTTTTTTGGGCAAGTTTAACATCTTCTTCCGCAAGGATAGCATCAGTAGTATATTTCTGTAGAGTTTGTTGAGCTTCTCCATCTCCCAAAAGTGAGGGGTCTGCATATTTTCTAAAATCTACAGAGCCTGTAGTAATAAGTGAGACCAAAGTCGAAGCAGTGTCTGTATTAGCGGGAGCAATAGAGTCTTGTTTCTCGTTCAAATTCTCTGTCCCACTTACCCTCCCCCCATTAGTTACACTCGAACTCAAGTTAGTGAGTTCACTTTCCTGTGAATTTATGAAGTCTTCAACTTCATTAGACTCCACCATAGACTCGAATATTTTTTTATAGTCTCTTCATCTATACCTATCTGTCTGAAAATCTCCTCGGTCGTTTTAATCCCAAGATATTTTTCAACATCCATCCTCGCGAATTTTACTTCTAACTCAGCCTGGCGTATATCTATCTCATTCTGGTTTTTTTGGATTTCATATTGTTCTTGAGCATCAGCTAAGGATGCCTTTGCATTTTGATACCTGAGTTCCTGCTCAGTCTGCTGGTCTAATAATTTTTTGGCATCAAGTTCTACTAAAATCTTTCCGTTTTGGACATCCTCAGGAGTGATATAGTAACCCTCTTCAACTATACTCAATATTTTAGTCTCTCCTTGTACTTCAGACTTAATCTCTAATGAATCCTTGGCTTCGACACTTCCTCCTTCAAGAACTGTTATCTCTAAATTTCCCCTCGTCACAGGAAACACTACTCTTTTCGAAATAGAATTAGTAGATTTTCTAACATATAATCCCCAACTTATTATGGAAAGAACCGAAACAACTACTATTAGGGCAGTTAGATATTTTCTCTTCTTTTGCCTAATAAACATCCTTAATTTCCTCCCACTGCCCGTTTTCTTTAACATAGAGAATCCCAATATTTTTCCAAAAATCCAATTTTGCCAAGTAGTGAGAAACCAAGGCAGATGTAAGATTATTTTGAGCCCTGGTGAGATCATTTTGAGCATCCACTAAATCTAAAGCAGTAGCACGCCCGAGCTCCGCTAGCAAGTTTTGTTCCTCTACCCTCCTTTTACTCAACTCTACACTTTGCAAAGCAATCTCGTAATTCCTTCTTGCCTGTTCAAGATTTCTCCAAGCAGTTCTAACATCCATTTTCACTTTATCCTCTGCTAAACTTAAGTCTCTCTTTGCTCGTTCATAGTTAATAAGAGATATTCGATAGGCGTTACGCCGTTCTTTTTGGCTAAATGGTATATCCAAGTTAATACCTCCAGAATAACTCCCTCTCCTTGGGTCTAAGGACTCAAAATTCGTTTTTCCTCTATTGGATACTGATGCCTCAAAAACCAAATCTAATCCGGGTTTCAAAGCATTTTCAGCTACTTTAATTTTTCTTAACGCATCCTCAATAGAATCTCGCTGATTATACAAATCTAACCTGGTCACAAGGGCAATTTCTACCGCATCCTCAACAGGAAGCTTAGGATGAGCCACTCCGCTTTCCTTAATTCTCTCCAACTCCTTAGGATCGAGCATAATTGGGCTATCTGTAGAAAGACCTAAAGTAATCTTAAATTCATCTAAGGATTCTTTATATCTTCTCAACGAATTGATCCATGTATCCTCTGCAGTTAAAAGTGCTTGCTGTATTCTGCCTATTTCGGTAAGTGTTTTTCTCCCCTCCTGTGCAAAAGCACTTTCTCTTTCAAAACTTTTCTTAAAATTTAAGTAGCTTTGATAGTTATTCTTTACAATATCTCGCTGTTGCAAAACTGAGAAATAGGATTTACATATATCTACAACAAACTCTTGCCTATATCTTGTAAAATCTCTTAAATCGTATAACACATTTCTCTCAGCTTGAGTTAAATTTTCCGCTGATACTAATCTCCCTCGTCCTCTCCAGAGGGGCTGTGTGAAGCTTGCTGATAACACACTTTGAGCTGATTCTGTAGTCCCACCTGATAAGAATCTCAAAAAATTATTAGTAAGTTGTATGGCTAACCTACCTCCCCCCAGAAACAAAATTGAAACACCATGCTTTAAACTACTTGCTAAGCTTTGATTATCTACAGTTACAACACCTGATTCTGTCCAACCCGCAATATCTCCTGCTTGCTTGAGTATACTATGATATTCATTCAGTAACTGTGCAGATGCACCTGTTAGTGACTGAATACTTGGAATAGCTCTTTTAAAAGCTTCGAGCATATTAGTATACTCTGAAGGAACAGAGATCTCAGTGGCTTTTTGAGTAACCGTTGCGGAGTGTTTACTTGTAAATATGGGCCCATAGTAATATCTTTCCAAAGATAAACTAAGCGCAGACAAATATACAGACTCTTTCTTAGTTAAATATTCCCTATTTTTATTTATTGCAATTTCTAAAGCTTTTTCAAGAGAAATTGAATAAAACTTTTCCGGTTCCCCTCCTAATCCAAACGCAGGGTCGGACTCTATATACTCCGGCAAGTCCCTATACGGATCATACTCTTTAGTTTCTTCTATTGAAAAATCCTTCAACATTCCAGGCACCATTGAACTTTTTTCTTTAATTATTTGAAGAGTTTCTCTGTCAGCGGAAGCTTTATATCTATATTTAGAACAAGCAGAAAACAAAAACAAGAAAGCTAAAATTAGTATACAGAGAAGTTTACCTTTAGTAGAAAAATTTACCATAACTTCCTTAGTAGATACATCAAACTTTTTGAAAAAGACTTCCAAGCTCAATTACAGGTTTTATTTTTAGAAAAAATCATTAGGAAAATAAGACTTAACTATTTCCACATCCTGTTCAATTGCTTTGATGAGCTCATCTTTATTGGAAAACTTCTTTTCTGGCCTTATTCGCTTGTAAAAAATAACTTCTACTTCTTTGTTTAAAAGGTCCCCCTCAAAATTTATAAGATGGCTCTCTATGGCGAAATCACTTTTCCTAATGGTGGGAGCAATGCCTATGTTTACCGCAGATGGATATTTAGAGCCATCCTCGAGGATACTTTTAGCTACATAAACTCCATGAGGAGGAATTGCGGTATTTAACGGGATAATGTTAGCAGTAGGAAAGCCTAACACTTTACCTATACCTTTACCCTTCACAACTTTACCTATAATAGAATATTCCCTCCCTAAAAAAATAGGTATTTCCTCCATTTCCCCCTCTAATACTAATTCTCTAATTAATGAACTGCTTACCCTTTCACCTTGGATTACTAAAGGGGGAACCTGAACCACATCAAAAGAACATTTTTCAGCGAGTTTAGAAAGTAACTTAAAGTCCCCCTTTGCTCCTTTGCCAAATCTGAAATCATGTCCCACTACTATTGTATCGATCTCCGCGAATCTCATAAGAACATGTAATACAAAGTTCTCTGGCTCAATGGAAGCAACATTTCCATCAAATGGTAAAATACCTACGATTTCTACTCCGAGAGAAGTCATTAAATTTATCTGAGCTTTTTCTGAAGTAAGTGTATTTAGAGGAATACCTGGGAAGAAGTATTGCCTTGGATGAGGTCTCAAAATTATCACGCAAGATTTACAATTTTTTTGCTTTGCCAACTCTACTACGGTTCTAATTATCTCCTGATGTCCTAAATGAACGCCGTCGAAACTGCCTATAGTCAAAACTACCCTGGAATCTTTATATGAAAGTCCGAGAACATTTTCTATAAAAATCATAGACCTGTGTCCGCAAGTACCTTTTTGGGGGTCACAAAAGGACCTATTGCAGTAAATTTTATTGTACCTATGCCAAGAAACTTACCCATCTCATTTAACACTTGAACATACTCAGCTGTTCCCCCTTCAAACTCTTTAATATCCTTCGGAAATACTTTCCGCCCTTGGTTAAATTGCTCCTCTCCCTTTGGATATACTGAGACCTTAGGCATAGAGAGAGCGGAGTCTATAGGAATTATCCTCTCTGAAACTGAATCGAAGTCTGTAATTTCTTTGACAGGGATAGCATCCTCAACGGAGAATTTTCCCAATTTAATTCTTCGCAATTCAGCCATTACTGCTCCACATCCAAGTTTTAATCCAAAATCATGAATTAGAGTTCGCACATAAGTTCCTTTTCCACATGATATCCTAACTTTAATATATGGAAGTTCAAGTCCAAGTATAGAGAACTCGTAGACACGCACCTTTCTAGGCCTTCTATCCACACTAATACCCTTCCGTGCAAGTTCATATAATCTTTGTCCCCCTACCTTCAGGGCACTAACCATAGGAGGTACTTGTTCTATTTCACCTATGAACTGATTCGTGAGTTGATACAAGGTAGACTTATTTACATCAACAACCTGCCTTTCCTCTAAAACCTTTCCTAAAATATCGTGGGTATCGGTTATTAAGCCTAAGCGCATCCTACCTTCGTAAGTCTTGTCCATAGACATAAAAAACTCAGATAACCGAGTAGCCTTGCCGATACACAAAATTAGCAAACCAGTAGCAATAGGGTCTAATGTTCCGGTGTGTCCTACCTTGGCAATTCCGGTTTTTTTTCTCACATATTGAACAACATCGTGTGAAGTCCAATCAGTAGGTTTATCTACAAGCAGAATACCGCTTTGCAAACCATGTTCCATTCTAAAAACTCCTAAGAAAACAGCAATAAAATGGGATTCATATAGTCTTCAAACTACTTTCTAATTCAGCTAAGATACTTTTCTTAGCAAGATCGATAGGCATGTCTAAAGTACCGCCCGCTGCACATCTATGTCCTCCCCCACCTAACCGCATCATAAACTCGCCAGAATTAAACACTTTCCTGGAGCGTAGACTTACTTTCGTCTTTTTTCTTTCTAATTCTACAAATAATACTCCTACTACAACATTCTCTATATCTCGTAAGAAATTCGTTAAGTTATGACAGTCTTCAAGAGTCGCCCCTGTTTCTTGAAAATCTTTAAGGAATAAGGATGAATAAGACACTTTTCCCTCCGCAGTAAATTCTGTCCTACTCAAGATCCGCCTTAACAGTTCAAACTGTTCTTTAGTAAACGACTCGAAAATTCGAGTATTAATCTCTTCTAAGTCAAGCCCTGTTTTTAACAAAGTGGATGTAATCTGGTGTGTTAACGATGTAGTGTTGGAAAATCTAAACCCACCTGTATCAGTGGCAATTGCTACATAAAGAGCAATAGCACTTTCCTTGGAAAATGGTACATCTGTATTGATATAAATCTCCGAAATTATTTCTCCACAAGCAGAATATGATGAGTTTGCATAACCCATCAAGCCATTTGCATCAAGTGTCTCGTGGTGGTCTATTACAATCACTTTATGAGTCGGTTTAACGTATTTGTTAACCTCCCCAATTCTCGAAGTAGAAGCAACATCTACTATTATAACTGTATCAAAGTCCCAACGAGGCAGTTTATCTTCTTCAAGATGACGGATTTGAGAAGATCGAGGTAAAAAACTATACATCTTCGGAACTGGTGCTGAAATCAAAGGGATTACCTCTTTTCCCTTTTGTTCTAACCAGATCCATAAGCCTATCAAACTACCAAGAGCATCCCCATCAGGTCTTTCATGAGTAGTTATCATTATCTTATTTGAGCTTAAAATTTCTTCAATCAATTCAGATAACTCTAATCTTAAAAAGGGTAATGTTGAACGCTCTTGATGGATCTTATTAAAAACTTCTTCCATAGCATAAGCACGTTCTAAACTATCGTCTGGTAGAAACCGAATATCAGGTATATACCTCATATGGAGGTTTTGGGCAATCATAGACTTAACCCAGCCTGCGGAATTTTGTAGGGCAATTAAGGAGCTTTTTCTTTGTTTCTCATCGCCATACAAACTTACATAAACATCTGCATATCTCAAATCGTTGGACATTCTAACTTTCATTACAGAAACAAAACCTAATCGAGGATCTTTTATTCCGTCTATTAAAAGCTTCGCTATTTCTTCTCTAATGAATTCAGCTACTCTTTCTATCCTCACCTTTTTTGTCATAACATCTCAATCCTATAGTCTAATATTTCAGCGTCTGCATGGGTGAACGCAAATTTTGCTATTTCATTTAATTGGGTATTTGCAAATCGGTGTTCATTAGCCACAACGCAAATTGTAATCCTTGCTCTTTGCCACAAATCGTGAAAATCAGTTTCTGCCACGGAGCAATTAAATTTACTTCTTATCTGAGCTACAATACTTTTCACAATCCGTCTTTTTTCCTTTAATGAATGAACTCCGTAAATAGAGAAATCCAGATGAAGAAGTCCAATAGCTACCCCACGAGACTTCCTTTCTACACCCTTAGTTTAGCGAAGGCTTTACTTCTTCCAACTTATATGTTTCAATAATATCACCTTCTTCTATATCCTCAAATTTCTCTAATTTTATACCACACTCGTATCCTGCTGAGACCTCCTTTACATCATCTTTAAGACGCTTCAAAGAGATTATTCTATCTTCAGCCACTACTACTCCATTACGGATTACTCTCGCATGAGCTCCTCTGACTGTCAATCCATCTAACTGAAAGCACCCTGCAATATTTCCAATTGATGAAGACCTAAAGACTTTTCTAATCTCAGCTCGCCCGAGAACTATTTCTTGTGTCACAGGCTTCAATAACCCTGATAGAGCTTTGCGTATATCTTCAAGCACATCATATATAACACAATATTTTCTAACCTCTACGCCTTTCTCCTCAGCCAATTTCTGAGCTCTTGGATGTACTTCGACATTAAAACTTATAATGATTGCTTTTGTAACTTGAGCAAGTAGAACATCGGACTCGCTAACCTCACCTACCCCTGCTCTTATAATATCTACCGTAACTTCTTCATTTCCTACTGCCCCCAGGCTAGTTTTCAAAACATCCGCAGAACCTTGCACATCGGCCTTTATTATTATTGGGAGCTTCTTAACCTCACCTGCAGAAATCAAATTCTGCAAATCTTCAAGTGTAAGGGGTTTTAACGACTCTTTAGATTGGAATCTCTTCAGCTCTTTTCTCTTTTCAGAAATGACTTTGGCTTTTCGTTCATCATCGAGGGCTATTAACTTATCACCTGCTTCAGGTAAATTTTCTAAACCGGTAATAAGTACAGGGATAGATGGCAATGCATCTTTTATAGATTCACCATTAGAATTGTACATTGCTCTGACTTTACCCCAGGTATCACCCACTAAAACTACATCACCTACTCTTAAGGTTCCATTCTGAACCAGCACCCATGCTACAGGACCTAAATATCTACTAATCTCTGCTTCTATCACAGTCCCACGGGCTTTTCTATTTGGATTGGCTTTCAAATCCATCATTTGAGATTGAAGAACTATTAGTTCGAGCAACTCATTAACTCCTTCGCCTGTGCGAGCAGAAATATTTTTCATAATTGTTTTCCCACCCCATGCTTCGTCAATAAGACCATAAGCAGCAAGTTGTTGTCTCACTTTATCGGGCTGGGCATCGGGCTTGTCACACTTATTAATCGCGACTATTATGGGCACCTCTGCAGAGCGAGCATGATCTATTGCTTCTATAGTTTGGGGCTGAACCCCATCATCTGCTGCAACTACTAACACAACTATGTCAGTTACTTTTGCTCCTCTCGCCCTCATTTGAGTAAATGCCTCATGACCTGGAGTATCCAAGAAAACTACTTTCCCACTCGGAGTGTTCACTTCGTAAGCTGCTATGTGCTGAGTTATACCACCCGCTTCTGAAGCGGCAACATTAGTAGACCTTACTTTGTCCAGTAAGGAAGTTTTCCCATGATCCACATGCCCCATCACTGTTACAACAGGAGGACGAGGAATTAAATCTTCAGGGTTGTCCGGTTCTTCTTTGAGAATATCTTCCTCCTCCGGAATAACCAATCTCACCTCATAACCATGCTTTTGTGCCAAAAACTTTATTGCATCAATGTCTACAACCTGATTTTTAGTAGCCATTATGTTAAGATCCATCAAGTCTACGATGAGGTCAGCTGAGGGAACATCCATAATTTGTGCAAGACTTTCTATCGTCATAGCACCTGTTACCTCGATCACAGGAGCCTCAACCTTTTCCGTGACTTCCTCAACACTTCCTCTCTCTCTCTTCTTCTTTTTCCGTCTTGCATGAATACCAGGGCCTAACGCTTCAAAGGCTCTTACAGCCTCCTCAGCCTCCCTTTGTAAGTCATCTTCCTCATAATAATCATATTTTTCAAATTTATGTCTTTTCTTTTCCTTCTTCTCCCACTTAACCTTAGAAAATTCCCCTCTACCTTGAAAAAGTTTCTCTTTATCAATCCTTTCCACTACACTACCACTGCCTTTAGGTTTTACTTTACCTTTAAGTTTTTTCTTTTCCTTTTTCTTCTTTAGCCTTTCTTCAGATTCTCTCCTAACTCTTTCAACAACTTCTGGGTCAGGGAGTATAGTATGTTTTGAAAACCTCTTTTGTTCTCTATCTTCTACCTCCTTATATCCACTATACTTATCCACACTTTCTGTCATTTCATCTTCAACACCAAACTGGGCTTTTCTAATCTTCTCATCAAAATCAGCATCCCCTACCCTTGCTCTCGTCCCATCTTGGAGAATAACCACTGCTTCGGGCTCCTCTTGCTCTGCAGCGGTTCCAATTCCTATTCCGAGGGTACTCTGTTTAGACTCATCTTTGGTTACCGGACTCTTTTCAAAAGGAGTTGGAGATAGTTGTTGAGTAAGTGTTTCAGAAGTTTCCTCCCTAATTATCTCTGCTACACGGGATACTTTCTGTTCCGATTTTACTTCGGTTTTCTTCTCCTGGACTAAGTGCGGTGAAGCCCCAGCTATCGTATCTGTCTTTACCTTCTCCTCAGATAACAACTGAAGTTCAGGCGGTTTAGATTGTTTCTCTCCAGAATCAAGAACTTTTTTACGGGCTCTACCCACTTTTCCAGTGGTTAGAATCTCTTCCTTCTCGGTGGACGGAACTTCTTCCGGCTTCTCTTCCTTTTTCTTTTTCTCCCTCTTAACTTTAATTTCTTTAGCTGGGGGCTTTTCTTCTGCACCAATCTCCGGCGGAGCTGTTTCTTTTTTAGTTTTTTTTCTCGATTTTGGCTTTTTCTCTTCCTCAGCCCCTTTCTCTTCTTTTTCTTTTACAGTTATTTTAGTTTTTTGTGATTTCCCCTTTCCTTTCCCCTTAACTACCTTATTCTCTTCTATATAACTTCGAATAACAGATTCCTGATCCTCATCTTTTGCTCCCTCCAATTTTTCATTCAAATCAAGAAACAGATCTTGGTACTCTCCAATAGGTATTTCAAGATTCTCCTCCCCCGTCAGATCTCTCACAATTTCTTTTAACTTCTCCTCACTATGCCCTACTGCCTCAAGCAAATTTTTACATCTTGAGTTTATGAATTCAGAAATTGTCTTTGCCATTCGATTTTAGACTCCCTGGAAGTTAAAATTACCTCCTTCTACTCCGTTTCCAAAATGTTTCCTTGTTCAGTAACCTTCTCAGGTTTAATATCTATATTCCATCCCACAATCTTAGATGCTAATCTCGCATTTTGACCGTGCTTCCCAATAGCAAGAGATAGCTGGTCTTGAGGAACTACCACATGGATACATCTATTCTCCTCATCGATAGTCACTTCGAGTATATCTGCCGGACTCAAAGCTCGCACACATAACTCTGCCGGGTCATCACTCCATTGGATTATATCAATTTTCTCTCCTCCTAACTCCTCCACCACCGCCCTTACTCTTGCACCTTTTAACCCTACACAAGCACCTATCGCATCTACATTTGGGTCATGGGAGAGCACCGCTACTTTTGTCCTCTTCCCAGGATCCCTCGCAATTGCCTTTATTTCGACTACGCCCTCGTATATTTCAGGAACTTCATTTTCAAACAAAGCCTTTACAAGGTATGGCGTTGCCCGTGACAAAAGAATAACAGGAGGAGAGCCTTTCTGAGACTTATCTTTTAAGTCAACTTTTAGCACATAAGCCTTTATTCTATCATTAGGTCTATAAATCTCCCCTGGAGTTTGTTCCTTTGCAGGTAAAATCGCCTCCGCTTTTCCTAAAGCAACAATTATTTCACCCCTTGTAACTTTTTTAACTGTGCCTGTTACTAAATCACCCTCTCTTTGTTTGAATTCGTTATAAACCTGTTCCCTCTCGGCTTCCTTAATCTTCTGGATTATGACTTGCCGAGCTGTTTGTGCTGCAATTCTCCCAAAATCTTTTGGTTCAGTGAGAACCTTTAGTTTATTTCCGACCACCACATCAGGATTTAATTGAAGTGCTTCTTCAAGAGATATTTGAGTAGTAGGATCAGTTACATCCTCCACTACTTGTCTAATCTCATAAACCCTAAACTCATAAGTTTCGGGGTCTATTTCGACTGTTACACTGGTCTTAGGGTTCATACTCTTACGAGCAGCAACCTCTAAAGCACTCCTAACAGCCTCTAATAGAGTCGAACGGTCTATATTCTTTTCCAACTCGAGCTGTTCAATTATTACTTTAAGGTCTTCGTTCAATCCAGGTCTCCTTATTTTCATTACCTAATCAGATTTGCACGCTTGAGATTCTCCAAATGTATTCTCACCAAATTCCCATCGATATTGAGTATTACCATTCCTTCTTCTATTCCTTCCAATATACCTTTGTAAACCTTTCTACCCTCAACGGGCACTTCAGTTTGCACCTTTATCATTTCTCCTTTATATCGGAGAAAATCTTTCTCCCTTCTAAGAGGTCTATCAAATCCTGGAGACGATACCTCAAGTATGTAGCTCTCCTCTTCCATGTAAACCGTATCTAACACATTACTAAAAACCTGAGAAACAGATGCACAATCATCTATACTTACCTTTCTATTAGCATCTTCCGATGTGTCTATATAAACCCTAAGTACCGGAGTTCTCCCGTATGATGAAAACTCTAACTCTATGATTTCGAACCCGTGCTCGTTTGCATAAGGTTCTAAAATAGTCCACAATTTTTTTACCCTTTCCTTTGGGACCATAACAGCCTTCCAAAACTATGTAAAAACAAATATTTATAATAATAAAGAGTGGGTTTAACACCCACTCTACCTCATAAGTGATTAAAAAATAGTGTATCACACTTATCCTATTCTTTTCAATAATATTAAAACATTAAGAGAATTTAACAATTCCAAGTAGGTCCTTGATCTTCGCGGATAACTACCAGAAACTTAAGAGTTAATCTTAAATCATTCCTATAACGAGATTCCGGGCATATTCGTCCCCCTTTCTGTAAGAATAATACTTATCAGAGCAAAAAGTACATTCCCCTGTCAATATCACATTGGTGCTGGGTACCTTCATACCTACCGCCTGAGATATGTTAGATGCCCAAAGGTCTACTTTATTACTATCACCAACTATTAGCCCCTCTTCAGCACATAACTTAGCAACCTCTCCGGACACCTCATAACAGCATGGGCCTATCGAGGGTCCAATTAACACATGGATATCTTCAGGAGAAGAATGAAAGTCTGTAAAAAACCTTTTCAAAGCTATTAGGACTATTTTTCTTCTCGTTCCTTCCCTTCCTGCATGGATCAAACCTAACACTTTCCTCTTTACATCAAACAAAAATACAGGAACACAATCCGCCACAGTTATCACCAATGCTAAACCGGGTAAATTAGTTATCATTCCGTCTGCAGGAATTTGAGAATAAATTTGCTTATAAGATTTATACAGAGAATCGATTATCACTACGGTATCAGTGTGTTCCTGTTTTAACTTAATAACATCCCTGGGGTAAATATTTACTTCCTGAAGTTTTTCATTAATAACTCTCTCCACACAAAAACCAAGATTTTTTCCGTATTCAGGATATAGATCCTCTTTACGAAAAACCCCAGCGAAGCTTAAACCTTTTCTCTCGAGAATAGAAAACCTTACCAATTAACACCTCAAGATAAATCTGGTTTACAATATAAACCTACTTAAATCTCTACTTTCTACCACTTTTTTCAGTTTTTCTTCTACTATATCTTTATCAACGATGACTTTTTTGTTTGCATAGGTTTCAACATCGAACAAGTAATCTTCAAGAACAACTTCTAAAATCGTATGTAGTCTTCGAGCCCCTATATCTTCCATCTCTTGATTAATTCTTTCGCAATACTCAGCCATTAAATCTATAGCCTCTTCAGTAAAACCTAATTCAATTCCTTCAGCTGCGAGAAGTTCCCTATACTGTCTTATAAGAGAATTTTTTGGTTCAGTAAGTATTCTTTTGAAGTCCTCCTTTGTTAAACTCTTCAGTTCAACTCTTATTGGAAATCTACCCTGTAATTCTGGAATTAAATCAGAAACCTTTGTCATGTGGAACGCTCCGGCAGCTATAAATAAAATATGGTCGGTTCTAACCGGGCCGTATTTCGTTAATACAGTACTACCCTCAACAATAGGCAGGATATCCCTCTGAACGCCTTCTCTCGAAACATCAGGTCCGTGTGTAGGAGCGCCTCTTGACGCAATTTTATCTATTTCGTCGAGAAAAATTATCCCCGAATTTTGAACTCTGTCTAATGCCTCTCTTGTAACTTGGTCGAGATCTATCATTTCCTGAAGAACTTCATTTTCAAGTATTTTCCTAGCTTCACTTATCTTTATTTTTTTTCTTTTATGTGACGGGGGCATCATTTTTCCGAGCATTTCCTGGAGAGAGATTTCAATTTCTTCAAAACTACCTCCAGAAAAAACTTGAAAAAGAGGCAAAGATTTAGAGTCTTTAATCTCAATTTCTACTTCTTTTTCTTCTAATTCACCTTTTCTGAGCTTTTGTCTCAACACCTCTCGTGCCCTCTGAAAAACATCTTCTTCTGATCCAGTAGCAACAGGCTTTTCGTCTCCTTGATTCAAATCAAAAGGATTATATTTAGGATGGGAGCGAGTTTTCTTGGGAAGAAGGAGGTCCAGAAGTTTTTCTTCCACCATTTCTTGTGCTTCTTCTCTCTTCTTTTCCTTTAACTCTTCTTTGACCATACTCACAGCTACATCTACTAATTCTCTGACCATTGACTCACAATCTCTCCCGACATATCCCACTTCTGTGAATTTTGAGGCTTCCACTTTTATGAAAGGGGCATTTACGAGTTTTGCCAGTCTCCGAGCAATTTCAGTCTTGCCCACTCCCGTTGGTCCTATTAATATTATATTCTTAGGAATCACATCATCCCTGAGTTCGGAAGCGATTCTTTGCCTTCTCCATCTATTCCTCAAAGCAATAGCGACTTTCTTCTTCGCCTCTTCCTGACCAACTATATATTTATCTAATTCCTCTACAATTTTTTTAGGAAGTAGTTCATTTTCGTTTAACATTCCTTCCCTCCTAACAATCTGCGATTTTTTTCAATCCTTCTACAGTGTCTCTCTTCTCCAGAGAAAGGTGTATCTAACCAGATATTAATGATGTGTAAACACTCCTCCAATGTAAGTATTCTCCGACCTAAACATAAGACATTTGAATCGTTATGTGTCCTCGACAAAATAGTCATAAAAGGGGTAGTACAAACAGCAGCCCTTATCCACGGAAATTTATTAGCACTTATGGACATCCCTATTCCCGTACCACATAAGAGTACACCTCTTTCAATTTCTCCCCTTCCAATTGCTTCACATAAAGACTTTGCAACATCTGGATAATCAACAGGTGCTGAACTAAAGGTTCCGAAATCTATCACCTCTAACCCTCTATTCTGAAGATGTTGTTTGATACATGGTTTGTAATATGGCGGAGGTCCTTCGTAACCTGCATGATCACAACCTAAACCTATTTTCACCTTCGAATCCTCTTTAATCACCAATTATTTTTAATAATTCATCCCTTTTTATAGCACCTTCTCTTATTATTTCACAGGTATCAGGATCAAAAACAGTAGATACATAGTTGGAACTTAAACAGCCTCCATCAAGTATTAACGCTATACCCTCTAAGTGGAGAATCTCTCCAGCCGATTTCGCAGGTGGAGCACCTGATTTATTAGCGGAGGTAGATGTTATAGCGCCTCCAAACATAGATGAAAGTTTTTGAGAAGTGGGATGAGAAGACCACCTTATGCAGACTTTACCCGATCTTCCACATAGTTTAGGGGAAAGTTTTGCAGATGGGGTAAATAAAAGTGAAAGTGGCCCGGGCCAGAATTTTTCGATACATCTTCGAGCATTATCAGAAACAGTTTCTACAAGAGCATACAACATCTCTAATTCACCAATCACTAAAAGAACGGGACTATCATCTTTTCTGCCTTTCACATTAAACAAATTTTCAAGAGCTTTTTCGGAAAATGGGTTAACAGCTAACCCGTAAACAGTCTCAGTAGGATATGCAACTACCTCATCTCTTCTTAATGCCTCGACTGCTTTTATTAAGCCTCCTTCATCACAAGGAAGAATTACCATAGGTGATTGACCTTATGAATTCTGCCATTTTTTTGAAAGCCAATCCACGGTGACTAATTTTATTTTTCTCGCTTTGCTCAAATTGTGCAAAAGTTTTATGATAACCATTAGGAACAAATATAGGGTCATATCCAAAACCTTTCTCGCCTACAGGTGCGAAATTCACATAACCTTCAACTATACCCCACTCTGTATGGGTATATCCATCAGGAAGAATTAGTAGAGCGCAACAGACAAACCTTGCTTTTCGTTTTTCCCAGGGCACACCTTCAAGTTCCCCCAACAATTTCTCAATATTTCTTTTCGAATCTCCCTCTATACCTCCATATTTGGATGAAATTACTCCAGGAGCACCATCCAATATATCTACTTCCAATCCTGAATCATCAGCGAGAGATGGCAACTTTAAACTATCCACACAAGCCTTAGCCTTTATAAAGGCATTTTCCTCATAACTTGTCCCAGTTTCCTCAGGCAATACAAAGCCATCAAATTCACCCGCTCCTCTTATATCCCAATCAAGTAGATTCATTATACTCTTAATTTCTTCTATCTTATTTCTATTCCCCGATGCAACTATTAATGCTTTCTTATCCATTCCAGTTAATGACCTTCTTTTGTATCTCTATAATTTTATTTATCCCTTTCTCCGCAAGATTAAGAAGGTTACTAAGTTGCTCCCTGGTGAATACTCCATGTTCTCCACAACCCTGGACCTCTATAAGTTGCCCCTTAGAGTTCATAACTACATTCATATCCACTACCGCTTGAGAATCCTCATTATAGTCAAGGTCTAATAAATACTCCCCATTTACAATTCCAACACTAACCGCTGCACAGATATCAACTATAGGAACTTTCTTCAAAAAACCTTGTTCAACTGACCACTTAAGGGCATCATAGACTGCAACAAAACTCCCCGTTATTGAAGCAGTTCTCGTTCCCCCATCTGCTTGGATAACATCACAATCGATTGTAATCTGGCACTCGCCAATCGAATTTAAATCTACCACTGCTCTTAAGCACCTTCCTATTAACCGACTAATCTCCTGGGATCGGCCTTTTCTAATAGATTCTCTATCACCTCTTTGTGGCGTAGCACTGGGAAGCATACCGTATTCCGCGGTTACCCATCCCTGACCAGTATCTTTAAGCCAAGGTGGAATCCTACTTTCTACGAATGCGGTGCAAATAACCTTTGTATCCCCAAATGAGACTAACACAGAACCATGTGCAAACTTGGTGTAGTTCCTTTCGATCGATATAGGTCTCAATTCGTCGTTCGCCCTGTTATAAGATCTCTGCATACCCATTGCCTTCCTTAAAGTTTGTATATCGAAAGGATGGAATGAAAATTTTTCCATAATTCTCTAAACCGCTTATAGACTCTAACTACGGAGCAGTAGGTATAGGAATCGTATTATTCTGAAGCTCTATTTCAAGTAATCTTCTCTTCACAGCAATCTCCTCTTTGTCATCTCCCTCTTTAGCCTCTTTCTGAGTCTCTCTCACATCTCTGTGATATTTCTTAAGCAGATTTTCCCAAATAGGCTCTTCCTGTAGTATTTCTACAGCCCGCTTTAATTGTTTATCTTCAATCGTCTCTTCTGACAGGTTCTTTCTTCTAAAAAATTCTCTCATTAACTTTACTGCGTCTTCGCCCGCAACTTTACCTAACTCGTGAAGTAGTTCCTCTTGTTGGCGAATCTTCTCATCAGAAACTTTAACTACTTCATTTCCTGTAGCTGATCCATGGTTCTGCTCATTAATCTTTGAGGGGTCTTTTTCATAAGACCTATACATTTGAAGAGCCAACAATCTTTCTTCTTCATCAGTCATTTCAACCTCCACATCAGGTAAAATACCCTGATGGTCTATAGTAACTCCTGCGGGTGTGTAATAAAGAGCGGTAGTCAACCTTAGAGCGGTATCATTTTTTGGAGGAAGTGGAATAATAGTTTGAACACTCCCCTTTCCAAATGTCTTCTCCCCTACTACAACAGCTCTTTGATGGTACTGCAGAGCCCCAGTAACAATCTCCGAAGAACTCGCAGTTTGATTATTAACAAGTAATATTAACGGCATATTTAAGGGAATTATGGGTTTTCTCCTTGTATACAACTCCAAATCCTTACCATCCTCTTGGGTCAATTTTCCCCTTCCTTTTGTGTAAGTTACTAATGAACCCTTGGGAAGGAATAATTCACAAACTTGAACCGAGGCAGTTAGTAATCCCCCTGGATTCCATCTCAAATCGAGTATCAAGCCCTTCATACCCTTATTAAGCATTTCATTAACTGCTGTCTCAATCTCTTTTCCTGTTGTATCTTTGAAATCTGAAATTCTGATATAACCATATCCAGAAGGAAGAAGTCTTTTTTCCTTAATACTTTCAAGTGGGACTTTTGCCCTCTCTACTACAACATCGAAAGTCTCAGAATCTTTTTCAGAGTGGGGTCTCTCTATGGTTAATTTTACTTTTGTACCAACAGGTCCGCGTATTTTATCCGCAGCAGAACTTAGCTTCTCTTGCTCACTCATCCCTGGTTTCCAGAGTTCCTCTACAGGAATATCATCAATTTTACGAATTATGTCAAAAGGTTTTAAGCCAGCCTTTGCAGCGGGTGAATTTGCTATAGGCATGAAGACTATAACATTCTGGTTATCATCCATCTTAATAGAAACTCCTATTCCCTCGAACTCCCCCTGGGTATCGTCTTTCAAAGCCTTTAAATCTGAAGCAGAGATATACGAACTATGCCTGTCTAAACTACTCATCATTCCTATTAAAGCACCTTCAACTAATTTACTTACATCTACTTCTTTAACATATTCATCCAAAATAATCTGCAATGTATGCCCGATAGGTTCTATTGATTGATAAATATCTGTTTTCCCCGACTGAGCCGAAATTTTAGAGAAAAAACCGTTCGTGAGTAGGAGAAAAAGCGCTATAAGAAATATAGTTACAGATAAAAACTCATGCTTGGTATTTCTATTTTTCATACTCAAATTTCCCAAGTATATTAAGTGTTAAACTAAAATAATATAGGTAAATAGTGTATCAAATTCTCCGCATAAACTTCGAATGCCAACTACAGCCAATAGATACACTTATTAATTTGATATAATCCTATATCCTATTCGAAAAGATTGTAATAGGGGATAGGCCTATGGATAAAAAAAGTAATGAAGATATTGAAGGCCCAAAATTAGATACACTTCCAGCACCTACTTCATTCCATATTCCTGATACTCTACCCCTTTTGACTTTGCGGGATGTAATCCCATTCCCATCTGCAATGTTACCTCTCCGTATTACAAGCTCCTCAGAAAAGATGTTAATAGAGGATTGTTCAAAATCACACAGGTTAGTAGCGCTTCTTACTGAAAAACCGGAGACACTCAAAGATGGAAAAGAAACAGATAAAAAAGTAACTTTCTCCATCGGTTGTATTGGCCGGATTCTCCAGGTTCAACCAGATCCTGAAGGAGGATTAAATGTATTCATCCAAGCTATTAAGAGGTTCTTCTCAGGTGGGATTATGCGTGAATCTCCTTATCCAGTAGTCAAGGTATTATTGTTGGAGGAACCTAAACATGACCCCAAAGAAATAGAACCTATAATGTTAGCCATAAAAAACCAAACTGACGAGATACTTAAAAACACACCCAATGTTCCTGAGGAAGCTAGGTTATTTATCCAAAATATTGAAGACCCTGTATTTCTAACCGCGGTGGTTGCTACAAATCTTAGGCTAAAAGTAGAAGAGCGTCAAGAGATTCTTGAAATGCCGGATCTTAAATCCAGGATGCTTAAATTAGTTGAAAAACTGCAATATCAATTAGAGCTCGTACGTGCCTCATCTAAGATAAGAGAGGATGTTCAAAAGACCATAGAAAAATCCCAAAAAGAATATTTCTTGCGCCAGCAACTTAAGGCTATCCAAAAAGAGTTGGGGGAAGTAGAAGGAGTTGAACAAGAAGTAAAAGAATATAAAGAGAAAATAGAAAATTTAAAAGCTTCAGAAGAAACAAAAAAAGAACTATTGAAAGAAGTCAATCGCCTTTCTCGAATGAATGAGCACTCACCTGAGTATCATGTAATAATATCCTACCTCGACACGGTTTTAGACCTCCCATGGGGAATATTTACTGAAGATAGGCTAGATCTACAAGAAGCTGAGAAAATACTTAATGAAGACCATTATGGGTTAGAAAAGGTTAAAAAGAGAATTCTTGAATATCTTGCAGTTAGAAAACTTAAACCTAATGCTCATGGCCCTATATTGTGTTTTCAAGGACCTCCTGGTGTAGGAAAAACCTCTTTAGGACACTCAATAGCTCGAGCATTAGGTAGAAAGTTTATTAGAGTAGCTTTAGGTGGGGTCCATGACGAAGCTGAAATCCGAGGACACAGAAAAACATACATAGGAGCAATGCCTGGTAGAATAATGATGGGAATCAGAAAGGTAGGATCTCAAAATCCAGTTTTTATGCTTGATGAAATAGATAAATTGGGTTCTGACTTCCGCGGAGACCCATCTTCCGCATTACTCGAAGTATTAGATCCTGAACAAAACCACTCCTTTGTTGATAATTACATAAATGTTCCTTTTGATCTGTCAAAAGTACTTTTTATTGCCACTGCAAATGAATTAGATCCTATCCCCTGGGCTCTCAGAGATAGATTAGAAGTTCTACATCTACCTGGGTATACTCTTGAGGAAAAAATAGAAATTGCAAAAAGATACCTAATTCCTAAACAAATTAGAGAGCATGGGCTAACTTCTAAAAATATTGTTATTAAGAAAGATGCATTAGCAAAGATTATTACTTCTTACACTCGGGAATCAGGTGTCAGAAACTTAGAGAGGGAAATTGCTAATATTTGTAGAGGAGTGGCAAGGAAAATAGCGAATAATGAGATTGTGAAAGAAGTAATAGCTAAAACCAACCTAAAAGATTATTTAGGACCGGAGAGAATTTATGAAGATTTTGTAACCCGAACAAAAATTCCAGGCGTGGCTATAGGCTTAGCATGGACACCAACAGGTGGAGATATCTTATTCATCGAGTCTACTTCTATGCCGGGAAAGGGTAACCTAATCTTGACGGGACAATTGGGGGATGTAATGAAAGAGTCAGCGCAAATTGCTCTCAGTTATGTTAGATCATGTGCCAAGAAGCTTTCAATTACCGAAGAAACACTATTCAAAGAGGATATCCATATCCATGTCCCTGCAGGTGCAACACCCAAAGACGGACCAAGTGCTGGAATAACTATACTTACCTCTCTTGTCTCATTATTAACTAAAAGGTGTGTTCCTCACAACCTTGCTATGACAGGCGAAATCACTCTTAGAGGAAATATTCTTGCGGTTGGAGGCATAAAAGAGAAGATTTTAGCTGCATCCAGAGCGGGAATAAAAAAAGTTATCCTTCCCGAAAGAAATAAGAATGATTTAGAGGAAATTCCGAAAGATATATTAAAAAAAATGAATATATATCTTGTCTCAACTATAAGTGAAGCAATCAAAATAGCCTTGAAAATAAACCTATAAAAATATGGACAAGGCAGAAATTATAAGGGCTCTGAGAGAACTTTCATTGTATTTGGAAATAGATGGCGAAAATCCATTCAAAATAAGATCTTACCTAAAGGCTGCAGACACATTAGAACATACTCAAGAATCTATAGAGGAATTGATAAATACCAATAAGCTTAGAGAATTAGAAGGTATAGGAGAAGCAATAGAAAAGAAAATAATCTCCTTATATAAAGGAGAGCCTGTTCCCGCATTAGAAAAGATGAGGAATAAATATCCAGAATCTTTACTCTCTCTCTTCTCAATCCCTTTCTTAGGAGGTAAAAGGATAAAAGTCCTATTTGAACATCTGAACATAAAAACCATAGAGGAACTAAAAAACGCTTGCTTAGAAGGGAAAATAGCAAACTTGCCTGGATTTAACAAAAAAATAGAAAACAAAATACTTAAAGGAGTTGAACTGATATCTAAATGGGAAGGCTTTCATCTAATAGACAAAGGCTATGAAATCGCAAATGAGATAGTAAATAAAATAGTCGGTATTTCTAACATTGATGAAGTATATATCGTAGGGAGTGTTCGTAGATTTACGGAGACCATCAACAATGTGGACATCATGGTAGTAACTCAAGATAAATCTGAAGTAATAAAAAAAATTGAAAAAGAACTTGATATAACTACTTCCCAAAAATCAGACAGCAACTCTGTGGAATTTATCTACAAGAATATTAAACTTAATATACATTTTTCTGAACCCCATAACAAGTACACTAAACTTTTCTACTACACAGGCTCTAAAGATTTTGTAGAAAAGTATAAATTTGCTCTCAAGAGAAAAGGATTTGAAGTAGATAAAGAATTTAATATATTTCATCACAAGAACAGGATTGAAGTTTTATCGGAAAATGCAATATTCGAACTACTAAATGAGCCATACTTACCGCCCGAAGTTAGAGAAATATTATATGAAGAAGATATTCTAAAAAAAAGAATAGATAGACTGATTAAAGAAGGAGAAATTAAAGGTATCGTGCATTGTCACTCGAATTACAGTGATGGTCATAATACGATTGAAGAACTTGCTGAATACTGCAAAGATAACGGCTACGAATACCTTGTAGTATGTGATCACAGCCAATCTGCAGGGTATGCAAAAGGGCTAAATATAGATACGGTGAGAAAACAGCATGATGAGATTGAGAACTTAAATATCAAGCTGAAACCCTTCAAAATATTCAAAGGTATAGAATGTGACATTCGATTAGACGGAACTCTTGACTATCCTAACGATATCCTTACTACTTTCGATATCGTAGTAGTTTCCGTACATTCAAAATTAGAAATGGATGAAAATATCGCTACCCAAAGGATAACATGTGCTATAAATAACCCTTTTACGCACATCTTAGGACACCCATCAGGAAGACTTTTGCTCACAAGAGCAGGCTACCCCCTCAACTATGAAAAAATCTTTGATGAGTGCTTAAAAAACAATGTAGCTATTGAGATAAACGCCCAGCCTCAAAGACTCGACTTGGATTGGAAAAATGTATACAAAGGTATGTGCAGGGGATTAAAGTTCGTTATAACAACAGACGCACATGATATTCCAGACATGAGATACCTATCTTACGGAGTTTCCATCGCCAGAAAGGGGCTTCTAACACCCGAAGATGTATTAAACACCTACCCAGCTGAGGAATTCATAAATTGGTTCAAGAAAAAAAAGAGATAGCCAATGAAATATACAAGAGATTAAGTAAACTTTACCCTAATGCTAAATGCACATTGAACTACCGATCGCCTTTCGAGTTGCTTATAATGACAATAATGGCATCTCAATGTACCGATGAACGGGTAAATTTGGTATGCAAAGGTTTATTCGAAAAACTAAAGACTCCTCATGACTTTGCAAAAGTCTCACAAAAGACCCTCGAGAAACTCATAAGACCTGTTGGTTTTTACAGAAATAAAGCAAAGTGCATAATAGAAGCTTCCAAACTTATCGTAAAACAATATGGGGGTGAAGTTCCTAACAGAATGGAGGAACTATTGAAACTCCCTGGCGTAGGCCGGAAAACTGCCAATGTAATCTTAGGAGAATGCTTTAATACGCCAGGCATCATTGTAGACACTCATTGCAAAAGGGTATCAAAAAGGTTAGGGCTTACATCATCCGATAACCCATTAAAAATTGAGATAGATTTAATGCACTTACTTCCTCGGGAAAAGTGGACTTTCTTTTCTCACCTACTGGTATTTCATGGGAGAAAAGTATGCAAAGCAAAGAAACCAACCTGCAGTGAATGTATATTAGCTGATATATGCAAATATTACTATGAAAAAAGCGGAGAGTAACAAGGGTCATTCATTAAAGTTTTTCTCAGCCTTTATAATCGGATACATAATTTTTGTATTAACTCTTGATTTCCTCATTTCCATGGAGGTAGAAATCCCTTTGAATTTCACGGTACTAAGAATATCTATCTCAGATGTTTTTTACAAAATGGGAAATGTCAGATATTCTGCCCACTTTAATTGCCTTAGTCACTTCGATATATTAAAATTCCTCACATGGTTTATGATACCTCTTCTTTTATTTCAAAAAAGGATTGATCTTAAGTGGTTATCAATTGCTAAATTAGGAAAACCGGACCTATGCATCCTAATGGTCTTCTCCGCGGTTTGTATTCTTTCTCTGGGAATGATATTTATATTGCCATCTTTGAGGAATTACTATTCGGGATTAGGAGCCTTGCCAAAAGAGGCAAAGATTATCTTTTTTCTTCAACAAGTGTTTTGGATTATATCTTGGCTTCCGGGATGGGAATTGTTAAACAGACATCTATTACTTAAAGAAAGCGAGGCACTATACCCCGACAAGGGCTGGTTATTAGTTCCAGCTGTAGAAACTCTTTATCACTTATCAAAACCTATCCCCGAAGCGGTAGGAATGTTCATCTTTTCTATATTGGCAACATTTTACACTAAAAAAAGAAGAAACAATATACCTGCCTTTATGTGTCACTTAGCAATAGAAATAGGATTGATAACTTTGCTACTCATAGTCTGAATCCACGACGAGATAAATCCACTCACTATCTTCTTCAAATTTACAAAATTTCAGGGGAGTGCCATCTCCGAAAATGCACTCGCCAGTAGTGATGTCATATTTCCAATTGTGTCTTGGACAAGTTATCACATTTCCTTCTAATTTACCTAACTCTAATGATGCAAGCTGATGTCTGCACATATACTCAATAACCTGGATACCGGATGCATTTTTCCTAACGAGATATGTTTTTCCCATTAGTTTCTTTAACTTTGTATCTCCTTCAGAAAGCTCGCTTTTCCTTATAAGTCTTAGTATCATATATACACCAGAATATTTGAAATTTTAACATATATTATTTTGTTTAATACCATTAGATTGGGGTATTATTTCTAACAAACTCTAACATAACATGAAAGGAAGCAAAATGTCAGAAAAAGAATATAAAACATTTTATCCGGAAATGCCTGTTGCAGAAGCAATGCAAATTCACCCGAGAGTAGCGGAAGTATTTGCAGCATTTCATCTCGGAGGCTGTGCCCACTGTGGAATAAGCAGGTTCGAAACCATTGAACAAGTATGCATGGCTTACGGAATAGAAACTGATGTCCTACTTCAGGTTCTCGAAGATCTCATAGCAAAAGAAAGGGAAAAAGAAGGAAAACAACAATAGTAAGACCTATACTTTTTTACCTCCTTCTAATTACTTCCTTAAGCATCAAAAAGTAGAAATACGCAATTAAATCTGGGAAAGGGGCTCGGGTATGAGGAAAAAAGCAGTATATATTGTAGGATTATGTCTCCCAATACTATTATTTCCGCACTCCTATCCTCACGCCAATGACATCGATTTCCTGCTTAACAAGGTCTATGAAGGAGATAACTTAAAAGAAATTGCTTTCCCCCTTGGTGGCTTCGGAGCTGGACAAGTATATATAAAGGGCAACGGAAAGCTGAGTCCATGGGAAATTATGAACAATTTCAACTCTAATGCTAATGTTTCAGACGCATTCTTTGCCCTATTCTTAGCAAGATCTTCAGACATTACCGATACTAAGCTACTTCAAATCGACCCAGTCCTTCCGGCTCCAGGTATTAATAAAATCCAGTTTATAGGAGAATTTCCATTTGCTAAGTTGAGTTTCCTTGATTACCATCCAGAATTGGAAATTAGTATGGAATGCTTTTCACCATTTATCCCGCTGGATACACAAAACTCTTCTTTACCGCTGATATTTTTCAAGTTTATCTTAGAAAATAAAACTGATAAACCCCTAACTGGAACTTTGTTAGGAAGTGTTCCTAATTTAATTGGGTGGGATGGAAATTCAGAGTTAGTAAGCACCACATCAGAAACACAGAATTTGAAACTGCATCAATTGAAATATTCTGAGTTCGAGGGGAATAAAAATACGGTCCTCTATATGCCAGATTCTTTGATGTTATTTATGGAAAATGAGTACTCTGGAGAAGATAAATTCGACAAAAAATTAAGATTATTTACGAACCAATTTGATTCCGCATACCCCCTAAGGTTCACAAAAAATTTAGAAATATTTTACGGGGATGAAATTGAAACTGATGTAATGCCCGATTCAAATTATAAAGACATTTATTGGTTAGGTCCATCAGAAAAACTCATATCTGATGCAAAAATAGAAAAATTGAACGATAAACTTAAGAGCGGAGCCTACATAATAATAAATGGAGGTACCAACTCAATTTCTCACTTAGTATATGCACTGGAAAGTTCAAACAAAAGAAGAAAACCGTGGGTCTTTGACAACTTTGAAAACGGCAATTATAAAAACTGGAAAGTTTCTGGAGATGCCTTCGGTGAGAAGCCAGCAGATGGAAAGTTCCAGAACCAAACTGACATCTCAGGCCAAGAAGGAAGGTTTTTTATTAACACTTTCAATGGAGATGATCGAAAGACTGGAAAGGCAATATCAAAAGATTTTCTTATAAAGCATAGTTTCCTGACCTTTAGAATAGGTGGCGGTAACAAACCAAATTCTATTTATATTGCCTTGTATGTAGAAGGTAATAAGGTTAAATCAGCAACAGGGGACAATTCAGAAGCATTAAAAAAAGTTATCTGGAACATATCGGAATACAAAGGGAAAAACGGTCATCTTGAGATAGTTGATAATGACCAGGAAGGATGGGGGCATATCTTAATAGACGAAATAATCTTTACCGATGAGATACCTATAAAAAAAGAGAGCATCAATATAATAAAGAGTTGGTTACCATTTAAAAAAATGGAGGGAGAAATTAAAGATGGAGAAGTGATTATAAACGCAAAAGATATAAGTGATAATTTATCTTCATTCAGCGTTCGGGCAAATAAATTCTTTGAGTTTTCTGATGTTTCATATTCGAAAGAAGCAAATATAATTTTGAGAGACGGGGACAAATCACCGCTATTAATTACGAAGAAAATAGGGAAAGGAAGAATCTTATGGTGTAATGGTGACATTACTAAGTGGGGTGAGGGATTAACCAGAAGGGACATAATATCTACAGTTATAAGCGTAATTTCTAATAACAAATATACTCCCCCAACAGGATATAGTCCATCCCATATACTTTGGGGAAACACTTGCATGGGAATTCTAAAATCCCAGGATAAAGTAGAAATAACATCCCAATGGAGAAATTTTTATTCATTCTGGGAGAAATTTTCAAAAGATGGATGCCTTCCAGAACCTGAATCTACTCTTCCAGCAGAAAGATACTATACTTGGAACAGCGCTATAGGTTATAAATTCAAACTTAATCCTAAAGAAAGAGACTCCGTAGTATTCTTCTTATCTTGGTACTTTCCTAACAGAACAAGGCATAACCAATATTTATGGAAACTAAAGCCATTGAGATACGACTACAGGTTAGGTAACTTCTATAATAACCTATTCCGGAGTGCATTAGAAGTTGCCAAGTATGGAATAGAAAAGTACGACTATCTATATTCGATGACCCAGAAATTTCACAGAAATTTTTATTCCTCCTCACTGCCCAAAGTTGTACTTGAAGCAATAGGAGCAAATATAGCAACAATACATTCTCCAGTATATATTTTCCTTGAGAATGGCACTGTAGGAGGTTTTGAGGGCACAGATGCCTGCTGTCCCCTTAACTGCACTCATGTATATAACTATGCCCAAGCATTACCCTTCTTATTTCCTCAACTGGAGCAAAGAATCCGATTTCAAGAACTTTTTTTCCAAATGGAAAAATCAGAGTATTATATTCCTCATAGACTCATTGTTCCAATAGAAGAAGCTCAGTTCAAAAATGAAATAGGCGGACCTTTTCATCACGCACTGGATGGAGAGTTGGGCACACTACTGAAGCTTTATAGAGAGTATCGTATAGCCAATAACAAGAGGTTGATCGAGCCTCTTATCCCCTATGCAGTAAAAGTCCTTAAACACATATTAAGATACCATGATCCTGAGGGAGAAGGATTTATCAGAGGGGAACAACCCAATACATACGACACCCATTTGTATGGTTCTAACACATTCATAGGAACACTCTACCTCGCTACTCTTAAAGCTATGGAAACTCTACTAAAAGAATTTAATTATCCTGACAAAATTTTGATAGAAGAGTGTAGTAAAAGGTTTAATTCTGGGAGAGATAAATACATAGAAAAATGCTGGAATGGAGAATATTTTATTAACCTGTATGACGCTCCGGATGTCGGGCAAGAAGTATATAACCAAATGAACTGCTATGGACCTGGGTGCCACTCCGACCAGTTATTAGGACAATGGTGGGCAAATATTCTAAACTTAGGATACCTCTTTCCTAAAGAATACATAACAACCACCCTAAATTCAATTTACAAATACAACTGGAGAAAAAATTTCTACGGGCATATCCAGACGCCGAGAAGATTTGCAGAGGATGACGAACCGGGATTACTAATGTGCAGTTGGCCTAAGGGAGGAAGGCCTGAATCTCCAATATTATATTGCGATGAAATATGGACTGGGATGGAGTATCAGATTGCGGGATTAATGATTGCTGAAGGAATGTGGGACAAAGCACTTGAAATTGTAGAAGGTGTAAGATCAAGGTACACAGGTGTGAGAAAAAACCCCTTTAGCGAAATTGAATGTGGTGGACATTATGCACGAGCGATGTCCTCTTATGCCATGCTAATTTTGGCATCTGGGTTCTACTACGACAACCGAACATTAAAAATTATTCCGAGAACCCCCTCATGTGATGGAAAATTTTTCTTCTCAACTGGGACAGGATGGGGAACATTTATCTTTGAAAAACAAAAAAATGAGGTAACCCTTACTATAAATGTGGAATTTGGAGAATTAGAGATAACCAAGATTTTACTTCCGGTTGATAGGGTATCCATTAGAAAAGCAGATTTAATTACTGATAAATTTAATTTACCACCTAAATCTTTCACTGTTGGCGAGGTAACAACCGATTCTTATAATAGACCTCTAATCAGCATCGAACTAACATCCCCTCTCGTAGTCGGGCTTGAAAACCCACATCTTACAGTTAAGTTAGAACTGAAATAATACTTATAAAAACTCCAAAAGGGCCATCAGGTTTTAATATCTAAATTCTTACCTTGGTATTCTGGAAGAGTGGCACTTTGTATCAATTTAATAATCATCTCCCCCTGTTGTTGAATAATATTTCTCCTTAGCGATAAAACTCTTATCATATATTCGTTAAGTACCCTGGCAATTCCGAGATTTGGATATTGTACTCCAGGGACTTCAGACATTTCTATTCTCCCGCTATCTTGAAAATATTTTACCATCCATTATGAAAAAATACAAAAGGTTAGGAATCTATGCTATAAAAATAGCGTAGCCTGAAGAGGTAAGTATGAGGCAAATAGCAGGAGCAAATACCCAACTTAGCAGTATCTCTCTAATAGTTTTAAATTTGAGAGTGTGGAAGCCATGGTGAATCCCAACCCCCACCACTGCACCAACAATTGTGTGAGTAGTGCTAACTGGAACCCCTATAATAGAAAAAATATACACAGTAACGCCTGAAGAAACTACAGAGACAAATGCAGAGAAGCCGTCTAACGCAACGATCCCTTCACCAATATTCATCATAACACTTCTACTGAAGAGGAGCGCACCTATTCCTATCGAAGCGCCACCGAGGAAAGTCAATTCAATAGTAGAAGTTTCACTCCAAACTCCAGCAAACATTCCGACCGTATTCGCTACATTATTAGCACCCAAAGCGTATGCACCTATCACACCTGCAATAATGAGTCCCACCTTTATAATAAGCTCTCTCTGTAATATCCCTATACTAAGATTGGAAAATATAGCATTGAAAAATTTGTACAGGATTAATGCACACATGCAAGCTCCCAAAGGAGCAGTTATCCAACTCAAAACTATTTTTTCAATTATCCCTATGTCTAATGTCTTTTGGGACAAGCCTAACCCCAAAAGCCCTCCTACTACTGACTGAGAGAGGCTGATCGGTTGTCCGAGAAAAGTAAATATTATCCCCACTCCAGCTACTACTAAACCCACAAGTACAGAGGTATTCACATTTTGGTTCGTTACTGCTCTCAATGTATCAATTCCCTTACCTCCCTGTAAAATTGAACCTATCAGCACAAAAATAAAAATTAATATAACTGCGGTTCGATACTTTATAAATCGAGTAGCAACCGCAGCCCCGAAAACATTTCCTGCATCATTAGCTCCGAGGGTAATACCCAATGATAATGTAGAAAGTAACATTAAAAAATACCCCATTCTAAATCATCCTCTTCACAATTATTATCCTCATAAAATCTCCTGCCTCTTCTGCATAATTTGTTACAAAACTGATCTCATTTACCAAATCTCGTAACAATATTTTTTGTAGTGGGTCCAAATCCGAAGAGAAGATCTTTTCAATAGCTTTAGACTGAAACCTATCTACTTCACTCTCGTAAGCGTCGATTTCCCCTAATAGTTCTAAAGAAGACTTAAAGTCAGAAAACAACAAATTTACTGACTTTATTGTAATATCCACGCACTTCTCAGTAGTAATTGCTATTTGCTCTAACTCTTCCTTTACGAGGTCCGGAATACGGATCTGCTCTTCTAAAACCATTTTTACAGAGGATTGTATTTGATTGGGTATCCGATCTAACTTTTCAAGCAGTCCTAATATATCACCCCTTGACTCTGGAAACAAGGAACGCGAGAAAAGAAAATACTCAATTTCTCTCCTCAAATCGTCTGCAGAGCTTTCTGCTCGATGGACTTCATGTATCATTTCTCTCCATTCTTCGCACTCTTTAGCCTCCATACACTTAATCAAAACTTTTATACCCTCTTTTACACACCTTAAGGCAGTTTCACAATAATTACTAATCTTTTGCTCGATTAACCGCTGAGCTTTGAACAACATAGATGTGCCCTCTTACTGAAAATTTAACTTCCACAATACTTCTTTTACGGTCTCAGGAACATAAAACTGGATGGTTACAAGCCCATTTTCTTCTTTAATACCCCCATCAGGCAGACTTAAACTATACGACAAAACTTTACGCTTACTTACATCATAAATTTTAATCTCATAAGGCGTATTTTCTATTACCTTCATCCTACCAATAAGCTCCTTGTTAGAAGAATCATAGGAAAACTCGTTCACATCCAGAATTCCCATTGTGAAGTGGTGGTTAGACGCTACAAAAATAGGAGCTTCATTAACTAACATTAGACAAAATAGTGATACAGATGCTGGTGGAGTTGAAACAGTGAAGGAATTTTGGACTATCCCTAAAAATTTATCATTCCAAAAATCATAGAGGGTGTAATATTTACTTCTTTCTAAACCAAGTCTATCTAATTGAATTGATACTTCACTCCCCACATTAGCATCCCAATTGAAAATAGCCAACACAATACCATTTAAACAGTTTCCCACGAGAGGCAAACACCAAATTTTAGGATATGGGTTTTCAAACAAATCTACAGGAACCGCAGGTTTGGATATACGAGGCAAACATTTCTTTAAAATTTCAACATCTTCAGGACTTAGAGAGGTAAACCTATCCCCTATCTTGAACACACCTCCTGTTAGAGCTGTTCCAGTTGCCCAAGCTATTATTTGAGAACGGGTTAATTCGCTTTCTGGTTTTATATTCCATCGGGCATAAGTATCCTTTTTTCCCAAGAACACACAATCTTGATCCGGCAAACCAAGGTGAGGAAACATATAAAACCTTCTGGCAAAGTTAGCTAAAGACTCTACACAGCCAAAGTTTCCAGAGAGAATGGGGGAACTCCAAATAGGCTTATTATCAAATCCTATTCTTATGCTATCGGCAAACTTACTTGAAACCTGTATAGGAACCATACTTGTTAAAAACTTATCCTCTCCCAAACCCTCCTTTATCGCTTGTAAGCCCTTACACATAACCTCCACTTTACTCAACCTTGTATTCCTGTAACTCTCACCCAAGAGTAAATGGTATACAAAATCAGCCTCTACCAAACCATCAAAACCCCATTCTTTGCTTATCCTTTCACATACTTTTTTGACATACTCATAAGCCTCGGGAATAGTTATATCCAAAATTTTCTTGCCTTTCCCTATTAACAGATTCCCTCTGCTATTTGGTAGAACTAACCAATTAGGATGCTGAATTGCCAAAGTAGAATTTTCCGGCACTGTAAAGAGGTCTATCCACAAACAAACAGTCATTCCCTTTTTATGTATATGCTCAACTATGGGTATAAATCCATTCGGGAATTTCTCCGGATCAGGCTCCCAATCTGCTGGTCCCCGTTCCCACCCTGCATCTATTGCAAAGTTAGTCCAACCATAACGCTTAAGATATTTATCAACAAAATCCACTTCCTGTAATACGATTCCCTCGTTAATCTTTCGGTGGATAGATGTACTCCAACTATCCCACCCGTGAGGAACTAACTTATAGTTTTTCTTGAAATCATTAAAAACTGCTATAGATTCCCCATATCTTTCTAAAGCCCGTAGCGGTTCTCTTTCTCCCAAAGAAAAATATATAGTTTCCGTCCGAACACTTTCCCCAGGTGCTAACTGTACAGGAGGATCATATATGCACTCAAGTCTAAATAAAATTTTCTTATTTTTCTCCTCAGTTCTTATCTCTACTATTGGAAAGGATTTCCAAAATTCCAAATAGCCTAACAGAAGAGTCTCTCGAATATTGTAATCATATAAGGCTAAATTCCAAGCACTTCTCCTATTTAACTCCTTAGACCATTGAGGAAAATCGACCATCGATTCGAGTATGTTCCCATTATCTAAAATCACTCCATTAAAAGAATCCACAGACATAAGTTCAATAGAACCACTGATAGGAATTATTTTTTCAATTGTTTGGATTTCTTTTGTAATGTTGGTATAAAAGAAACTTACAGTAATAAAAGGCTTGCTTGGGTATCCAACTACTACTGAAGTGAATTCTTCTCCTCTCAGGTATATTCCAATTCCTTCACCTAAATTATTTCTGACAGGCTCCCGATAGGATTCTAAGGATTTAACTCTTAATCTCTTTTCTTTTTCATCTACATTCTTCAAAATTGGATTATCAAAATTGACAACCGTTCTACCATCTGCAAAGCGTACCTCCAATACTCCGCTCCTCTTAAGAACCAATTCGTAAAGTTCAGTAGATACAGAAGAAACAATGCCCCTCGAAACTGAGCCATATACAAAGCTTTCAGAAGAAATAAATACAAAAAACACTGCTAATATTAAATATAATTTCTCAAAAGTATTCATACTCTATCCTCTTAAAGTATTAGTTTATTATTTATATACTATTCACCCCCTTGAATGAAAAGCAGAATCTACTATCAGTAGTTGAAAATCAGAAACACCTAAGCATACTAAACAATACCCCTTTTCAGGATACGCGGGCTTACCACACTAAAATGCTACTTTATTTCAAACAATACCCTCCGAATCTATTCTCACTACAATAAGGCAATTTTTTTCAAGTTTGCATCCATAACTCCCAGCCTCGCATTCTCAAATCATCCCACAGCATTCGTCCTATTTCACTTTTGACCTCTCTGCCTTAAAAAGCACCTTGATGCAAAGGCTACCATACATCGCTATGACTTAATCCCAAGATAAATATTTTTAACGCCTCTACTATACCCCGAAACTCAGATTTATACTTTACTTCGTGTCACATACGACCTACTCGGCTAAAGCATTTAGAATCGTCCATAATTAATTTAGGTGGAAAGCTTTGTCCAGTAAATCCTCCCAATTCTTAAATTTTTCTTCCATACCATTGTTGTTCCTTGGTCATCCAGCTAAACTTAACTATGATTTTTTCAATTCCTAAATTACTCCCCAGACAGAGAGCGGTATTACTACTATCCGGATGATAAATAATATTAACTTTCAATTAAAAAAGTTAAATAATCCACTACATGTTTATTATCGAAGATGTGAATTTCCTCCTCTTTCAAATACTTGGAAAAGAGAAGACATGCCATAACAGTTACATGAGTAATGTATAATCTTTTTTTCTAAATTCATTACATGCTGTACGAGAGAGGCACTGGAAATTATAAAAATAAAAAACTTATCCCTAAAATAGATTTTAGGCAAAAGTTTGTTTTAACATAACAATATATTCTGGATAATAAAAATCTATCACATAAAGCAAGGATGTCCAACAGTGCGAAGGATTCAGGTACAGGTTTGCGATGACCACTTAGAAATCATAGGAAAAACTCGACCTATAAACGCCATAGTAGAATTAATATGGAATGCTTTGGATGCTGAAGCGACAATTGTTAGAGTGAACTTCATAGAAAACGAGCTTACAGGATTAGAATATATAGAAATAACCGATAATGGCCATGGCTTAAAATATGAAGAAGCTATTGTGTCATTCAGTAGTTTAGGTGGCTCGTGGAAAAAAGAGAAAACAATAACACCGAGAGAAAAAAGGATACTGCATGGAAAGTATGGTAAAGGGAGATTTAGAGCTTTTTCTCTTGGGAATAGTGTCACCTGGGAAAGCAAATACTTCGAAGGAGACAATTTGCTTTCATACAAAATACTGGCTTCCGGAAATAATCTAACCGAATTTATATTGACAGAGCCTGAGATTTCACAACAAAAAGTCGACTCAACAGGTATGAAAGTACTGATTTCAGACCTCACCGATGGGGTAAATTACCTTAGAGGAGTAAATGCAATCGCTGAGATAACAGAAATCTTTGCTCCGTACTTGATGCAGTATCCTAATGTAAAAATCTATTATGATAGTGTATTAATAGATCCACTTACTGCCAGAATAGAAGCGAATAACTATCAAATAGACCGACTTGTCATTCCGAGTGGCAAGACAATCAACGGGACACTAACCATAGTAGAATGGGCATCGCCAGGTAAAAGAGGCCTCTTTTTCTGTGACGAACACGGATTTGCAAGGTTCTCTCCCTTACCCAAGCTTTATTTTAGGGGATTTAGTTACACTGCCTACTTTAAATCAGAATATGTAAAAGTCTTAGACCAACAAGGACTACTTCAATTAGAAGAACTCAGCGAAGATGTGAGGTTCCTTATAGAAATATGCAGAAAAAAACTAAGAGAACACTTTATTTTGAGAGAGGGAGAAAAAGGAAAGCGACTCGTTCAAGAATGGAAAGACGAAGGCATTTACCCGATACCTAATGATAGTGACCTACTCTCTGAAGACCAAAAAATTGAGATAAAGATTTTTGAGACTTATGCTACGCATCTTTTTCACATTGTAAAAGAACTTAATGATTCTCCAAAAGTAATAAGAGAACTGCTTCTGAAACTAATCTACACTCTCGTGAAAGAAAATTCAATCCAACTTGCACACATTTTAAACGAAATAGCTAAAATCCCTGAGGAAAAAGAAACTGAACTAAAGATGTTAGAGGAAGAAAGACAAGGATGTGGAAAAACATCCATATAAATAAAGCCATCATATTTATTTTTACTGCGCCGACTCTATTAACCACTAAAATCGCATCATCCCAAGATATAATAGAGAATCTTTTAGATATATTACCCTTAGAACTCGATTTAGGAAGTTGGTCAATCTATGAAGTTAAAGATAACCCTACTAAAACTACCTTAATATTAAGAGAAGCCATAACCGGCGAAGAATATCTGAACAATAAGAAGTGCTATTGGTTAGAGACTGAGATAATACCCATTGTAGGTTTTGCGTCCGTATATAGATTCCTGATCCAGCCAGAGAGCGAAGGTAAACACAGTATACTAAAAATAGTCACAAGAGAGGGGGCAAATTTACCAGAGACATATAATTACGACACCATACAAAACCAACCAGCAGAAGAAATGGTTAAAAAGAAGCTAATAGGAGAAGAACTCATCGAATACAGAACTGGAAAAGTAAGAGCAAAGCATTATAATATAGAAATTGAGCATAAGGAAATAGATATCTGGGTTGCTCCGGAAATAAAACCTTTGGGCCTGGTGAGACTTAGGTCAAAAGATGGTGAGATGACTCTCGTAAAACATGGAAAAGGTGGTGTAGAATCAAAATCAAGCCTTCTACAGGACAAGGAAAGTAGCTCGGAAACAAAAGAAGATAAACGAGCAAGTGAACATATAGATGTAAAAGTAGAGAAGTAAGATAAGATTTATGGCTGGAAATAGTAAAAAAACTATAGTGATTATAATTTTTTTAGCATTCTATTTCTGTATATCCATAGGATACTTTTCTTGTAGCACAACCAAAGAAGGAAAAAAAGAGAAAGTAAAAGCAGGAGAATATATGCAGTTTACTCCAGAACCGACTAAAGTTAATATACAGTGTTTTGGGGGTAGGTATCCTCAAATTTTCAATCCTGAGAGTGAAGCAGAGTGGATAACCACTTCCTCTAATGGCATGGTAACGATAAAGCTTGTTCTCGACTCTAACTTTCCAGATATGAGTATTGCCTATGACAGTGTGAGACTAAGAAATTTTGACATAAATTTATTGGTGAACGAAAATACTCAATTCAAACCGGTCCAAATAATAGTTGATAAAGAGCTTAAAGAAACTCAGGAAGGAACCTTAATAAGATTCAGAAGGAACATTGAATTATTCTTTCCAATATTAGCCTCTCAAATTATGGTTCCCAAGGAAGGTTTAGAAAATACATCTGTAAGTTTATTAATAAGAGGCTACGATACTTCTTTCGGCTTCATTTGGAAGCCTAAAGCCATTGAGGTAGAAACCCCTATTTCTATGAAAATAGGGGAAGGTAAAAAATGTATCTCTGAAAAAATCAGAAAGACACATAAAAGTGTACTAAGTTGGACCCACACTTTTGATTAAAAATATAAGAAGAGAAACCACTAAAAAGTATAGAAAGAAAAGAAAGAAATCAAAAATCTTATTTTTAGTCAATTCAATAATATGGTTATGGATTATTTATACACTTCCTATAATTACATATTACCCTATAAGAAATTATCTGTCTATTAAAACAATCCAAAACTTTTGTCCACCTGAACTTAGAAAATTAATAAATTTTGAACATTTTAGGTTCAATATATGGGATAGATGTTTAGTTATCAGTGAATTCAAGATAAAAAACCCGCATCGTTATATACCTGATTACCTATTAAAACTTGAAAATATTAGAATAAAGCCTACTCTAATCCAGAAAGAGAGAAATTTTTCACTTGGTTTAGAGTTTGCCTCTGACAAATTGAGTCTGAATATTTATAAAATACCAGAGTATGGCACAAATATCGCTCAATTAATAAGATTACTGAAAAAAGACGAGATAGAGAGTATCTCTAACTCTATCATTTTGTTCTCTGAAATATCATTCTCTAAAGGTGAGGTAGTGTTTTCACAGAGCATTGAGCCCGTTTCAGTCCTAATACAAAACCCATCAGAAAAAAAACTTACAAGTAACAAATATGCGTGGGAAGAGACTTATATTATAGAATTAAAAACACATAAATACTCTGAAGTAGCGGAAAAAATCGTCGAATATTCTATAATAAAAAATCCGAAAATACCTCAAGAAATTCGAAGTAAATTTAGAGAAGAGTTATTAATTGAGCCACCTCCAATACTAAAATCGGAAAAGGACTAACAAAAAAATGGCTAAGGTTGAATTAATAAACTTGAGTAAAATTTACCCGAATGGAACAACCGCTGTAAAGGATGTAAACCTAACCGTAGAAGACAAAGAGTTCGTAGTTTTAGTTGGACCATCAGGGTGTGGTAAAACTACAACCCTACGAATGATAGCTGGGTTAGAAGAGGTCTCCTCAGGAGAGATATACATAGATGGGAAATTAGTAAATGATACTCATCCTAAAGATCGTGACATTGCTATGGTATTTCAAAACTATGCTCTGTATCCACACATGACGGTTTATAAGAATATGGCATTCGGACTGATGCTTAGGGGGATGTCTAAAGCTGAGATAGATAGGAGAGTAAGAGAAGCGGCAGAAATTTTGGGACTTACTGAGTACCTTAACTGTAGACCTCGGGTGCTCTCAGGTGGTCAAAGGCAAAGAGTTGCAGTAGGAAGAGCAATTGTAAGAAAGCCAAAAGTTTTCTTATTCGACGAGCCACTTTCAAACCTTGACGCAAAAATGCGGGTCCAAATGAGAGCTGAAATATCAAAACTTCACAAGCAGTTGCAGGCTACTATAATATATGTAACCCACGACCAAATAGAAGCTATGACAATGGGCGACAGAATTGTAGTGATGAACAACGGAGAAGTTCAACAAATTGGAACTCCTCTTGAACTATATAACAAGCCTAACAATAAATTCGTGGCGGGATTTATAGGAACGCCTCCTATGAATATGATTGAAGGCACGATATTGAGATTAGAGGAAAAACTACTTTTTGTCAACACCCAAGACGATATTGAATTAGAAGTACATCCGAAATACCAAAACATACTTTTAAGATATCTCGACCGGAAGGTAATCATAGGTATAAGACCGGAGGATATAACAGTAACCTTGGAAAATCCCACCTCTAAGGGCGTATCTATTAGGTGCAGAACAGAAGTAGTAGAGCCAATGGGTTCAGAAATGAACATATACGCCTCATCTGGAAAATCCACACTTGTAGCGAAAAGTAGATTGGAAAAAGAGCCTGAGCTTGGAAGCATTATCTTTTTCTGTGTAAACTTAGAAAGATGTCATTTCTTTGATTCAGATACCAGTCTTGCAATTCGATAACTAAAAGGTAAGCAAACACAATCAGGAGAGTGTAGAGATGAGGAATCCAATTACTATATTGGAAGATGCTTTTAAACATAACTTTGGTGTCTTACCTCAAGTAATAGTAAAAGCCCCAGGAAGGGTAAACATTATAGGGGAGCATACCGATTATAATCACGGGTATGTATTACCCATGGCTCTTGAGCAATCTATATATATAGCAGGGAGAACAAGAAGCGATTCCATCTTAAATTTTACAGCTCTAAACACTCAAAGAACGAGTATAGCAGATATAAACTGCCCCGTCAGGAATCCCATAGAGCCTTGGATGGACTACATTGTTGGCGTAGTGGCAGAACTAAAAAAGCTCGGGTTCACTTTAAAAGGTGTAGATGGTATCATTTATGGAGAAGTCCCTATTGGATGTGGACTCAGTAGTTCAGCAGCTTTGGAGATGGCTACCCTAAAACTATTCGAGATGCTGAATGAGTTTCATCTCGATGATGTAGAATCTGCAAAATTAGGGCAAAGAGTAGAAAACAACTTCTTGGGGCTAAAGTCAGGAATTATGGACCAATTCATCTCAAGGTGTGGAAAGAAAGACCACGCTCTCTTTATAGACTGCAGAACATTAAATTTTGAACTTGTTCCCCTAAAACTAAGTGAACATACATTTGTAATTTCAAACACTAACTATCCACGAGGACTTACTGATTCCAAATATAACGAGAGAGTATACGAATGCCAAAAAGCGGTGGAAATACTTCAAAAATCCTCTGGAAAAACCGGAACATACCTTAGAGACTTCACGCTCAAGGACCTTGAAAATGCTAAAAATGATTTAGAGGATACAATATACAGAAGGGCACTCCATGTAATAACCGAAAACCAAAGAGTTCTCGACTTTCTATCCGCACTAAAAAATAGCAATATAGAAGATCTTGGCATCTTACTTAACGAATCAGACTACAGTTTACAGAGAAATTACGAAGTCACAAACAGAGAATTAGAGGTTATAACGCAAATTGCTCGTAGTATTGAGGGGTGCATAGGTGCAAGAATGACCGGTGCGGGTTTCGGAGGATGCACAATAAATTTAGTCAGGAAAGACTGCACTGAAAAGTTCATAGATACTCTACTTTCCGAATATGAGAAGGCAACGGGTAGAAAGGGTAGTTGTATTATCTCTTCACCCTCTGATGGAGCTAATATAGTGAAGAGGTACTAACTTTCATAAGTATATATTGCTCAATTATATGGTGCAATCGCTGAGTTGAGTGTAAACCAAAAAAACCCTTTACCACCGGATATATTCTCCCCAATTAGACCTATACTTAGATGGCATAAATTCTCCTACCTTTCAACTCCATCCCATAAAAATTTTCTAATATAGTGGGGGTATGAAAAAAACAACATCATCACAATTTAGTGCGATTTTTTTCGCAATTACCTTGAAAAATTCCACGGTATATGGTATTATTCTATTAGATTCACAAAGGAAAAACATATGCATAGAAAATATCTCAAAAAATGGGGATTAACATTGATTGAAATTATGATTGCAGTGGCTATTTTTGCTTTTGTTATGGGAACAACAGCTATAACAGTAGTCTCTGTGCATAACAACCTCCAAATCCAACGAGAAAGAATTCAAGCATACCATGTATGTAGAAGTATCATTGAAGTTATAAGGGAAAAAAGGACAGATTTTATAACAGGAGACGAAAGTTTTAACTGGACGGGCTTTTATTCTTGGTTGAACAGTCAAACTAATCAAGACTGGTTATCTTTAGTAAGCGTACAGGAGCATCCTATAAACCTGCAGAATTTACAAATAAATATCGATTGCAGGGATATGCAAAATGAGCCTGCAGGAGGAAGCGATAACCCTATACAAGTTTTCGTAACCGCAAGCTGGCAAACTTCGAGAGGATATCAACTTCAAGCTACTTTAGGAAGCATACTCACAACAAGATAAATTGAGGGAAGAGTTGGTATGAAAAAAAACTTTGGAATGACTCTTATAGAGGTAATCATATCAGCGGGGTTGTTGAGTATTATTTCGATTTTGAGCTTTCTTGCTATCCAGTCTTCAGTTAAATCTTCTTCTTTAGCTTTCGCACAGAATGAAATTGATTCAGCTCTGAGAAATACTTTTAATGAGCTAACAAACTTAGTTAAGCAGGCATATACAGAAGCCTCAACTAATGTAACTCCACCTACAGCACCTCCAGGGGTAGAGCCCATTCAAATAACAAATAATGGGAAGGGACTACGATTCTTTTTACCTGTTAGAGTAAACACTCCTGCTTTCTTTCAATCCTCTGGTCCTATTCTAATCAATTTTGAGAACGAGGATATGGGAAACGCAACAAATCCTCCAAATGCACTTCTTGATCCTGGAGAAGATGCTAATAATGACGGAACTCTCACCAGGAGACTTGTAATCCAACGAGGTAATAACAGAACAGGGGTAGGTAGTGCCAATTGTATTAGCAATGTGAGTTTTCAATTATTGCCTGACAGAAGCAGTAGCTCAAACTTTTTAAATGTTTTATATGTATATCTTGAAGGCACCATGAGAATGGGTCCGGGCGAAGGTCCTATTATTAGGTCAGAACTCACGGGCACTATAAAACTGGAAAATTAAGGAGATTCCCAATGTTTATTATCAGAAGACAAGAAAAAGGTGTCGCAATGATATTTACTACAGTTGCGATTATTGTAATACTTGGAGCTATTGGGATAATCACAACTACTATAATAAATAACAAGCGAGAATCCGATTTTGCTGTGGACGATATAATTCTCTCGGAATTAGCAAGATCAGGAATTGATTTGGCAATCAAGAGGTTATGGGATGACTATTTAGAAACAAGTGGAAATACAACTCGTAACTGGGCTTCCTATAGATATTATCTTAATACACTTGGACTACCAATTAACGAAGATCTTAATTTTAACGGGATAAAAGATCCCGATGAGACCGGAAATGGGAATGGCATCTTTGAAACTTTTCCTGCAGGCTATGACCGTAGGGGATGGGCTCTACTTCAAAGTCCATTGTCGATAAGAGACCCAAACAACAATCAAGAATTGGGATTGATAAATAGTGTCCATATCTCCAGATATGATGAATGGACCAGATCAATATTAACAATAACTTCTACCGCGAGTAGAAACAACATGTCTAAAACTGCTATTCAAGTTATCTCCATTGGTGGAAGGATGAGTCCTCATACTGAGTTTTCTGTATTAGCAAACAATATAAGCTGTGTACTATGTCATGCGGAGTTCCAATCATTACCTCTCTATAGAAATACTGACCCTTCAAACTATAATACCTTCGATAGAATAAAAGTAGCTTCTCTTGAGTCAATGTTGGTAAGACCAGATGAGGCAGACTCAAGAGTGGCAGGGACACTTTATACAAGAGGAAGAGTCTACAAACCGGATGGAGCACTATATACTCCGAGCGAGCTCCAAAGTTCTACTCTTAAAGCATACAGAATTAATAATACTAACGGTAAAATAATGCAAAATTCTTCGGGCCAAATGATTGTTACATCATTGGTAAACACACCGAGAAACGCTAACGGCGAACTACTTCAATTCGGCAACCTTTACATGGACTATCCGACAGATGAGCAAGCACAGACAGATGGAGTAGTGCCAAACAACTTTCCCGCACCTTTTCCCGACGAGAATAATAACAGAATTGTTGATGACGAAGAATTTCAAATCGTCTTAAACAGTGCAAACGGGAGAGTATATTTTGAAAACGCAGTAATGGAGGGTGAACGACCCACAGGTCAAATTACATCGGGAGTAGCTTATGGTGTTCCCCGCGGGTCTGTGTATAATCCTGCAAATCCTAATAACCCTCTACCTACCGTCTCCAATAGTGCTTTAACAAGTCTCTCCACTACAGGGACTTATAACGGAAATCTAATATTAATCGGTACCCAGGACGACCCAATTAGAATTGAACGAACAGTCGCAGTAAACGGCGATTTAGTTATAGCAGGAAAGATACGAGGAGAAGGACAACTTCTTGTAAGGGGAAATGTATATGTAGTGGGTGATGTAACTTATGATGATGCTCCTGGAGAATTTGGAAGAGCAGAGGATGGAACAACAAATGCCTTTTCACTCGTCGCAGGTGGAAGCATAATGATTGGCGACTATCTAACTGTCCGTGGTGTTAATCACAGCGCTAGGAATAATGAAAAGTATCCTCAATGGAACCAATATAGTATAGATATGAGAACTCCTTCAAGAGTTAACAATGTTACTATAAGTGGTAAAACTGAAACACTAAGGTGGGGATACTTTGATCAATTTTCAGTAGATGCAGGCCAAACAGTGACCGGCCGACCAGGACAACAATTTAGTTTCACAACTTCAGAGCTGATGCTATTTAACAGGATGGAACTTCAGAAAGCCCTCGCAAATCCTCAGTATAAACCGAGATTCTACGGTTTGAGAGCAAGCCAACCTGACAAAATATATATATACGATGCTACAGATGAACACGCAGTAAAATATAATGACCCAGGGGTAAAATTGCTAAGAGATTATTTAATTCAGAGAGGCTTACCCCTTGAAATTCTAACTCGGGCAACTTACCATTATTGCAATCCTGACCAAAACTGGATAAGCGAAAATACCTTGAGAAGAATTTGGTTCAATGATGAACTTACCAGACCTGAATCTGGGCGTCCATTCATGTTTGACGGATTATTATATAGTAACAATTCTATATGGTGCATAGTTAGAAGTAAAACGAGACACAATTCAAATACTTACGGTAAAATGACGATAAGAGGAGGAGTAATAGCTGCAGATTTAGGAGTATTCGTGCCTGCTAATAACGGAGTAGGAATAGGGCTCACGGTTTATTATGATCCGAGAGTTAGAAGATTCCTCGAGATAAACGACCCAAATATTGTAAGTCTCAGAAAATTAGGTTTTTGTTATCAAACATAAAAAGAGAAATATAACTTCTTCACTACCTTTTAAAATACAGTTACATTGTTATAAAAAAAGAAAGATGGAGTGGAGCTATGAAAAAAATAGGTATAATTATTGTATATGTTCTCATGCTGGTCCTGAGTGCAGTAGCATACCCGGATACATTTTATTTGAAAAATGGAATAGTGTTTGATGGGAAAATCGTTGGTGAAGAGACTGATAATACATTAACAATAAAAGTAGGGAATCATATTCTTAAATATAAGAAAGACGAAATAGAAAAGATAGAGAAAAATGAAAAAACCGGTGAAATAAACATTGAATCTTATCTAAAAGAGTGGGAAGAAAAAGATAAGTATCTCACTCAAATAACCGGGTTGAATAAAGATCAAAGGGTGCAGGTAGAAGCTATATTGGGGAAACTACAATGGGGGGAAGAAATTGAGAGAGCAGGTGCTAAAGATGCATTGTTAGAGCTAAATAAAAAAATCAATATTTATCCTTACCTTTTATATTATTTTCCTTCTTTCTCTCCAAATGTAGCTCCGCATATACTTGAAATTATGTTAAAAATAAACAAAGATAAAACTGTGGAGTTATTAAGGGAAAAACTCTTCGATTCAGCCCCTACTATAAGAGCAAAGGCAATTGAATTACTCGCATCAGTTAGAGACGAAGCAAGTAAAGAGTCAATTATAAGGGGATTAGTAGACCCAGACATAGATGTGTGTATAATCTCCATCCAGGCGGTAACATACTTAGGCATAAAAGAAATCACCCCTGTGTTAGTAGACTACTTGGAGCATCCAGATATGCGAATTGTAAACACGAGCAGAGAAGCACTGAATATACTTTGGAAAGGAACCCTTGGAGGAAGTCGCATAGAAAACATAAAAGAGTGGAGAAATTTTTGGGAAAATAATAAAAGCCTGGTCTCTTCTCCTATCTTCAAAGAGAACCTTACCCCCTTAGTGGATAAAGAATTTAAATATTTTATAGGATAAACCTTCTGTTATCTGATATCTCTTCGTAACGACTTGAAGACCTAAATATTATTTTTCTTCGATGAGTTTTTTACCAGTAAGATTTTCTACACTAACAGACCAATCTGAAGGGAAAGACATCCTGTAAAGGATTTTATCTTTATCTTGCTTCCAAGATAATTTAATCCATTCATTGTTTATGGGAATTTCTCCCTCACAGTAGCTAAAGCTAATAGGCTGGAATACCACTTTGGCTTTCTTGTTGACCGGATCCAATTCCTTTATCCCCAAGCCAGTTCTGTAGTAAATATAGACAATATGTGAGGCAAATCCGTGGTTTAAACTCGCTCTATCATGAACATTTTCCCACAAAGTTCCAGTTTCCTTAGCCATATAGTCCAAGTAGCCTATGGACTCATCGAGCACTTGTTGTGGATTACCATAAAGGGTTAGCAATTCTGCTCTTAATACATTCCCTATAAAAGAATTCGCAAGATGAACCTCAGGGAACTTATTGTTATCTTTGCGATGAGGACCGAAATCTTGCTGAATTATCTTCCAAAGATCAGGGTAAGTCTCGGGAGTCGCTATTTTGAAGAAGAAAGCAAAATATTGACATACTTCAGTTTTGTTTGAGGTAACCTTTAACTTCCCATTTTTTCTGACAGCATTATCTACAAAAAACTTGCCATCGAATGACTGTTTTCTGATGGTTTCTTTTATCTTATCAGCTTCTTCTTTATATTCTGGAAGGTTGTAAAGCTTTGCTACTGTTTCTAATACACCTGCATATAACATATTTGACGGATAGTTAACATCCTGAACAAAATCATTTGCTTTAGACCATTCCACGAATACCCAACTTGGCAATTTTTCCAATAATCCATCCTCATTGCGATATCCTTCAAAGAACTTTACTAAATTTAGAACCCTTGGTTTTAAAGCGTTTACTAAATCCCAGTCATTACTTCTCTCTGCATACTCACCTAACTGGATAACAAACCACATAGCCCAGTTAGGAATGAAAACTCCATTGTTATGGTCTGATGGATAACACATAGGAAGCATGCCCTCAGGCAAAAATTCGAATTTTTCAGGAAGTAAGAAATTTTCTATAAAATTCTTCTCAACAGATAAATTTCCACAAAGGACCATCCCTGCCCTCGCAGTGAAGAACGAATCACATAACCAACCTGCTCTTTCTCTGTGGGGACAATCCATAAATATATCTACAGCATTCTGAGCAAATGTGGCTCGACCCGCTTCAAATATGTTATTTATTATTTCATTGGAAGAGTTAAATTTTGCTCTTTGAGAATCTGGATTCTCATATAAACGAATACCAATAGATTCGACTCTTACATTTCCCGTTGTAGAAACTAATTGCAAGAACCTGAAGGTATAAGGCTCGATAGTCTCAAACTCATATTCTCCACTCTCCAAAAATTCCACGGAAACAACATTATGACAACCTAATCTTTTCCAATCTACTTTGCCATCTCTCATAATCTCATCAAAGGTAAAAAACAATTTCGTAGGGGAGTTTACATATAATTTTACACATATAAAACCTGTTAGACTTTTATTAAAATCAAATACCTTATAAGAGGCTTTATTTAAATCTATAGGTAACGAAAGCTTAGTATTTACTTCCCTTCCCTTCTCATCTATAGTAATACTTTGAAAATCTAAAACGGGCGAATATTCTAACTCCTCAAAAGGGTAAGCCAAATAGTCCTGCCGGGGAGCAACATCCCTATTTCTCCAGGGATTCTTCACCGGTTTATTCAAATCTACTATTCCTTCTCTAACAACATGGGTAGGAATCAAAATTTCAAAATTGGGAATAGGAACTCTTCGGGGAATAATATTTACTGAAGGAAACACTTCTATATCACAAGGGGAAGGAGAATTCTCCAATTGAAATTTCCACGCAAAAGATTTCTGTCCTAAACGATACGCTTCTGTGAATCCTCTTTGAAAACTATACCTCTCCACTTTTTTTAATTTATAGTCGAGATCAAAGGCTATAAACTTTTTTTCACCATCCCCGGTAGCACATAATACTTCTCCATCTTTTCTCACTTCCGCTTGAATAAATCCCGGTTGATTCGTAATTCCGTATCCATTTACATTGTAGCTCACCACTTCTATAGCAACAATATTAGTGCCTTTCTTCACAAATTCATCTAAGTTCCATTCATCTACTCTGAAATAACCATGGGGACCTCTTGCAGGACCATATCCTAAGTATTTACCGTTTATATAAACTCTATAACTCGTGTGACCGGTACAAGTCAATACTAAGCCCTTGGTATCGTCAACAGTAAATACACCCCTAAAACCCACAAAATCATTCATCACTTTACTTCTGTCCTTAACCCACACTGGTTTTGCCTCTTTGAAATATGTTTTCGCATCTGCGTAAGCAAATAGAGGTGCAACAAGGTAAAGCACGATAATAAAAGGTATATAAGCTATTATTTTCTCCATCTGACCTCTCCTACCTTTCATAACGATTTAGTTCTTTCAGTATATTAGAAACAAAATTCTCATCTATAATTTTCTCATCAATTACGCTATAAAACAAATCGCTTTGGTCTTTAAATTCCTTCAAACTCAATAGAATTTTTCTAATCTTATCATTTGTGAGATTCCCCGCCGAAAAGTCTAATCCTACCCTATCCATAAGTCCTGTTATCCAATCAGGAAAATTCTCTTGTAGTCTGCTCATACAAAATATACCGAAAGCTACTATATTGCCGTGGAGAAATTGTTCTTTAGTTAGATATTCAGCACAATATGCAACTATATGCTCTGAGCCTTCTTCGGGACGGGAATTACCGAACTCTGTACAAAGGTCTACCTCCCTACAATACATATCAACTATAACATCTATACCCTTAGAAGAAACCTTTCTTATTTCTTCAGCATTTTCTTCTACAAAATCTAAGCATTTCTTTGCTTCTTCTGCTATCTTAGAGTCATATCTCTCTCCTGTTTTTTCCGATGATAGTCTCCAATCCCACAAAGCGGTATGAATACTTAAAATATCCGCTACTCCCGCTCTATTCAATTCAGGAGGTGCTTGGGAAATAATATTATAATCTATAATTATTTCATTGGGAACTACACTTCCAACATACTTAACTACATCGTTTTCCCTTATAGCAATGGATGCAGTAAAGGGTGCATCAACAGAAATCACAGTCGGAAGTAAAATTAATGGGATTTCCTTCTTCCACGAAATAAACTTTGCCATATCACAAGCAACTCCCCCCCCTATACCTATGACCCAGTCAAAATTATCAAGGGTTTCTACAATCTCGTTTAAAAACTGAATCTCCATCTGATTAGCATATATAAGACGAGTAGGTTCAAAAAGAGAGATTTTTCTTAACTTACCCCACGGAATTTCCATAGTAACTACTAAAGTCTTTCCACTCAGTTTTTCCAATTTTTTGGATATTTTGTCACCTCGAGAAATAATCTCCCTCCAATTAGGCATAAACATTTCCTCCCTTAAAACTTCATATAGAGAGAATTATATTAATAAATGATTCAGATTAAGGTAATAATGATTGAAAATCTACTAATCTATAGGTTTGTGTAGAAGCATCAGATGTGCCAGACGCATACACTACATAAGCGGAGAAACTTGTGGCATTTATCATAATATTCATTAGGTTATGCGAGGATATAGCCCCAATATTGGTGAGATTAAGAATTCCATTCAAGTCAAGTGGGCCATTATTGGTTGATATGTATTGGTAAATTGAGTTTGCAGTTGTGGAATTGTGGCCTGTATAAACAACATATTTCTTTACATTAGGGTAATACTCATCTATAGTAGAGTTATCTCTGATCAAAACCAAGCCACTACTATCGATTCGGATTTTCGCTCCTCGTTTTTCATACCTACCATCACCAAGCAAATACTTGTGTATTCTTCCTTTGCTCTCTTCTTTAATCTTTTTCACCATTTCTTCTAATCTATTAGAATCATATAATGATTCTCTCAAAGCAAATAGCATATTCTCATTCTCATTTGGAACTTCATTTAGGACAGGTATATCTGCATAAGATACCCCTGCTATGTTCACTCCTACTCTTCCAACGACCAAACCGGCAAATGTCATTATAGCATGTGGAAATCCTTGTTCAGGTATATAGAAAAGTATAACCGGATAATTTTGTTGACCATTTGTATACAGCCTTCTATTAAGTGAATAAGTTAGTGCTATAGGGGAGATTCCCCAATAACTTCCAATGTTTATAGCAGAGGACCACAAAGTAGATCCTGAAGATCGGATATTAGTATTGTTATCTGAAGAATATATTGAAAGGAGTTCTACCAACTGTAGTCTACCTATATCGTCAAAAGATATGCCTGTTGCATCTGCTATTCCTTCAAGCTCTTCTCTTATTCTTTCATCTAAAGAATTTTTCTGAATATTCCATACAGTATTTAGGTTGCTTAACGCTATCCCAAATCTGTTAGTAAGGTTAGCAAACACATAGTTAACATGATTTTGGATTTCGGTAGTCATCAAATTACCATAGCTATAACCTATATCGTAGGGACTCCCTCTCAGCACTAAGAGAGGATAGGATCCCACAACTTTTCTTTCTGATGGGTAGCTCGGATATTCTTCTGGGATGACAAATATTGGTGTAGTAAACACCAAAGGAGGAACACTTACTCCTGGGATTGCCACAGATAACCTGGCAGGATTATTAAACTTTAACTGTATAAAGTAAGCAGTCCACCCTGCATTAGGTGTAGGAACAGTTACTCTATATACCCCTGAAGATATAGGTGAAAGGACCTCCTCTTCGTATCTAAGATTTAATGAATCTAATTTATACTTACGGAAGTCTCTTGCATTTGGATTTGTACATTTCCATAGTTTCACTTCCTGAATAGAATTTATAAAGGCGCTATCCACCTCGACTCTCAGGGTATTCTGAGATTCTCTTATCCATCTATACTTTGGAAGGTTAACATCTTGCGACTTCGCCAAGAACCAAGCAAGAAGGTTCTGAACAGCCGGAGTCTCAATATCAAAATCATCTCCGAGAGAATGCGATACATTAGGAACATAGTTTAGTAATTTTTCTCCGGGCAAATCGTCGTAATACCACTGAGAGGAATCTGGCACGAAAAACTCATCACAGGAGGAGTTCATAATGAACTTAGGTATATCCTCCATTCTATCTAAATACTCATAGGGATCTACTATTTTTAGCAATTCAATTGCTTCCTCAGGTAAACCTCCTTCAGTTACTAATCGGTCAAATACTTTCATTTGTGCATATTCATAAATAGATGGAGCCCAATATCCATAGACTTTTTTGTGATGTTCCATTTGCTTGTCCATGTTAATCACATCAATTACTAATGGGGAGATAGCCTTGATTCTACAATCGGTTAACCCTGCTAACCATGTAGTCCATCCTCTCTTAGATCCACCTGAGATAACAAATTTTGAAGGTGCTCTATCCCCTAAAATAGCTTGAGTTGTATCCATAGCCCTCACAGCGGATTTAGCCATAGCCAAGAGCACTGGCCATTTGTAATCGTAGTTCCCATTTTTATATTCGTTCATAAACCTATCATAGCTATAAGAAATTATTGCGTCTTCGCTACGGGAATAAAGAATCTCATTAGTCTCTGGGTCATAGTCATCCATAAAAACAATTGGCTGGCTTGGCACATTATCCAAATGAACCACTGTACACCCACTTAAGGCTGCTAACTGTCCCAAGAACAACCTCTCAGATTCATCTGGAGGAGAACTATTAATAGAACCACCATCAACAAACAAGAGAGCTGTGCTATATCTTAGATTCTCAGGCACTAATATCGTTAGATTATGTTGCCAAGTCCTTCCCCTATATATTTCATAAGCACTTCGCCAAGCTTGAGAAGTCATTCTGGTTATATATGCGGTGGCTATCTTAATAGTGGAAAACCCTGATGAAAAGGTTACAGGATAAACAGTGGGGGTAGTCCAAGAATATTCTGGATCTATCTCGTTAACAAAAACATCAAGAGGAGAAGTATAATCCCTAACATCTACATAATTTTCTCTTACAAATTCTGATTCTAATCCTCCTATACTCCGAACTTTTAGCTTAACAGTATATAAACCTGGAGATTGATAAACATGTGAGGGTGATTTTTCGTCAGATGTGCTTCCATCACCAAAATCCCATTCCCACTCACCAATATCTGAAGACCCTTTTACTGACAAATCTATAAATCTTACCTCGCTACCCACAATAGCGCAAGGACTCACCACTCGGAACTTCGCAGTAGGAGGAATAGCATTCCCTATAGTGAGGACACGGGAAACTGGGTCTGTTACTAATTCTTCCCTACTCCGAGAATGGACAAACTTTAAATAAAGTTCTACCTTGTATCTACCCGGAGATATATACTGGTGAGTTGGATTTTGTAAATTAGATATAGGCGAGCCATCGCCGAAAGACCATATCCACCCTACAATGGGTCTCGTCCCTTCAGTTATAGAAGTGTCTATGAAACGAATAACATTCTCTATACTCGCTTTCTTAGGCTCATAATCAAAGTCCGGTATTGGAGGAGCATCAACATGAACTTCAAGAGGATCACTCGTGAAAGTTTTCAGAGGAGTCTTCACCTTTAACACAACATTAAACACACCAGGTTCAGTATATATGTGAGTTACCGGCTCAAGATTAGAGGTGGTCTTAATTGGGCTCCCATCTCCAAAGTTCCATTCATAGGTCAACTCGGTCTCGGTACCCAAGACTGTCCTATTGAGAAATGTGGTGTTTTTGTTTATGAGGGGACTACGAGTGGACAGGGTTACTGCAGGAATAGGGGGTTTATGAACTGTAATAAACTCAGATTTTGTTACTGAGGATTCATTATTAGATGAGGAGCTCGTATACACAGTAAGTTTTACATTGTACTTTCCTTTTGTAGCATAGGTGTGTGTTACATTCCCATTTTCATTATAGTATGGACGGTATTCAATTGTTTCTGCTGTTCCATCTCCGAAATTCCATACCCACCTAACTATCTTGTCAGTGCCCTGTCTCGACAAATCAACAAAGAACACAGACTCTCCTTCATAAATTACTGTGGGCTCTGCGGAGAAGTTTGCTATGGGAGGCATATACACAACTTCTACTGGTAAGGTAAAAGAACTGGTACCAAAACGGGTCGAAACAGTCAATTTTACATTCTGTATGCCAATCCGAGAAAAAGCATACTGTGGTTCACGAACTGGGTCTTTGTCAGTATACTTGATAGTATTACCATCACCAAAATCCCATATCCACTCCGTGATTGGAGCACTACCAGGAACAGACAAGTCATAAAATTGAACAGGGACATATATGAATGGCTTCACCTGCGACACTGAAAATTTTGCAATCGGGGGGATGCCAGTCTGAATGGTAACAAACCCTGGTTTGGTTAACTCCTTCTCCTGATTATTTGTAAATACTTTCAAGGTAATATTGTAAATCCCAGGAGAGGAATACTTATGTAGAGGATTTGCTTCTTCAGATTTATTACCATCACCAAAATCCCAAATTCTTCTTACTATAGGTTCACGAGAAGACACACTCCTATCAATGAACTGTATCTCCTCGCCTACGAAAGCTACTTGCGGAGTTGCGGTAAAATCTACTACCACTTCTCCCGGGGTTACATTAATGAAACCTTCTTTGATCTTTTTCTCATCTCCTTGATTTGTCTCTACAGTTAAACTGACAGTGTATTTACCAGGCTGTAAGTAATAATGAATAGGATTTACCTCGTTAGAAGTAGAACCATCACCAAAATCCCAAGTATATTTTTTTATTTCGATATCCGCTCCGTAGACATTACTTTGATTAATGAATCTAACTGGTTCACTTATGGTGGAAAACTTATTAGTAGCATCGAAATCTACGAAAATGAGATCGGTAAGAGTTATAGGAACAATCACAGAAGGAGAATTAGTAGCTCGTACAACTATTGTACCACTATTCTCCCCCAACAATGTTATTTCTCTATTTACATTTACCTCTATTCTCACTTTATCGAATGGCCCAGAGCTAACACAGTTATCGGAAGCACTGACACAATTTTTCACTATAATCCATGGGACTGTTGACTCAGCAAATATAGGGCCTATTGAAGACGAAGTGTATGTTTTCCATACCTCTAAAGTAGCAGAATTTTTATACTTACCAAAATCTATAGAAGTTGGAGCAACCGCTAATCCCCCGCCTATTTCATCCCTTGGACAGGCAATAGAAATGAAAGTAAGCAAAACAACGACTAAAATCCGAAATATTCTCAATGACATTTACTTTATCTCCCTTTATAATAGCATAATTTTCCTCATGATAAAATCTTATACTAATAATGCCATTTCTATTATAAAATGTCAAGAAATTATATACAAATTGGGAGAACAGTTGAAAAATTTTCGCTACTTGTTGTAATAAAATAAAGTCAAATTAGTAAAATATAACTAAAAAAGTGTCTAAAGGGATTTATGATTAAGCATATAATTTACATAGTTACTTTAACCATCTTCCTTACTCAGGTATTAACGGGATGTAATGTATACGAAAAGGCTAATGCCAATGATGAGGTAGAATCAAATGTAACGAAACCTGTAGCATTTCCTGTTGAGGCAACATATCCTCAAAGGAATAAGATATCAAAATTCTTTGAAACCACATCCCGCGTATCAGCAGAGAATAAAGTAGATGTTATATCTAAAGGAATGGGAATTTGTGTAGAAATATGTGTAGAAGAAGGAGAGCGAGTAAAAGAAGGTCAGGTCTTAGCTAAGTTAGATACATCAGAGGTAGAAACTCAAATACTTCAGACAAAGGTGAACATTGAGAAATGTAAATCAGCACTTGCAATAGCTGAACAGAGCCTTAGAGAAGGGATTGGCTCTAAAGTAGAACGGGATAATGCTAAATTTGCATTAGATGCAGCAGAGGCAACATTGAAAATTCAACAACTTCAGTTAAAAAACCAAACAATCACCGCCCCTATAAGTGGTGTAATAACGAGGAGAAATATTAACAAAGGAGTGATGGTAAGTGTAGGCATGCCAGTATTCTCGATAGTAGACCCTGATTCATACTGTATACCGATTAGTATCCCCGAAAGAGAAATCTCTAAAGTTTTTCATGGACAAGAAGCGGAAGTTTTTATAGACTCATGCCCTGAGAAAAAATATAGAACGGTAGTGGATAGAATAAGTCCTACTATAGACTCATCTTCAGGTACTGTAAAAGCAACTTTGAAATTTGTTGATTTCAATAATGATTTGGACTGTATTAAGGACTACGCTTTTTCTCGAGTGAAACTGGTAATGGAAACACGGGAAAATGTATTAACCATCCCCAAAGATGCTGTATTAGAAGAAAGTGGTAAGAAATATGTGTTCATAGCTGAAAGATTAAGTTCAGAGTCAGGTGAGAATAGCAAAACAAAAACAGAATCTAATGACGACAACATATATATAGCAAAAAAAGTAGAAATACAGGTTGGATTAGAAGATCCGATGAGTATAGAGGTAGTATCTGGTATTGACGATAACACTATGGTAATAACTTTAGGTCAAATGAGTCTAAAGCCAGGTTCAATTATAAAAGTAACTTCTTTAGAAGAATCTGTAAATTCATCATCACCATTGTCTACCTCTCTAAACCTATAATAATCTTTTCTAACAATGCAAAAGAGGAGTAAAGGTGGAGAATATTTCCAAAGATACTAACTCCTACGGACTTATATCATTTCCTCTTTCGAGACCTGTAACCACTGTGATGATTTTCTTAACTATACTTGTATTTGGTTGGAGATCTTACCAAAAACTGCCAATAAACCTTATGCCCGAGATTTCCTACCCAACTCTCACAGTAAGAACAGAGTTCGAAGGAGCAGCGCCAGAGGATGTAGAAAAGTTAGTTACAAGACCTTTAGAAGAGATGTTGAGTATTGTAAGTGGACTTGTAGAGATAAGTAGCACATCGTCTGCGGGGCTTTCAGAAATAACTCTTGAATTTCTGTGGAATACTGATATGAACATCGCCCAGCAAGATGTTAGAGATAGATTAGACCTTTTTGAACCACCTAAAGAAGTTACAAAAAAACCTATAATTCTTCGCTTTAATCCAAACCTCGATCCGGTAATAAGAATAGGATTCACTACACCAAGTGGTTTATCAGATGAAGATAAGAAAAAATACTTGACCACATTAAGAGAGTCTGTTCAGAAAAAATTAAAAAGCGACCTCGAAGCTGAACCAGGTATCGCTCAGGTAACTGTGAAAGGCGGACAAGAAGAGGAAATTCAAATATTAGTAGATAACAAAATTATAAAATCCTTGGGGATATCCTTAGAAGATATAGTAAATAGTCTTGCATCACAAAACATAAATGTTGCCGGGGGAAAACTTCTTGAAGG
>JAOAHN010000013.1 GCA_026415215.1 Candidatus Hydrogenedentota bacterium | reverse complement strand
GAGAAGCTTAAAGAAGAGATATTAAGGGGGTATATCTAATTTTTAGAGGTTAAATGTGAGAAAAAATGAAAGTGTCTTATATCCTTTCTGATTTTACCCTTCTGGTTGGAAATTACCTAATTAAAATGTAATTGCTTCTTTTTCCTCTCCCCATTTAACGGTTTATAGATAGGTAGATGTATAGAAGGGAGCTCTATGTTGAATAATATATTATCTTCTTAAATTTTTGTGTATACCTGAATTCTTCTATTTTTCCAAAATAGCTAAATTTTATTACTTCAATCACTTTTCTCTGGAGAGCAAATATTTTTCAGCAGATTTCACCGTGTTTTTCATCAACATCGCAATCGTCATCGGACCTACCCCACCCGGAACAGGTGTAATTGCACGGGCTTTCTTAGCCACACTATCAAAATGAACATCCCCAACCAATCTGTATCCAGACTTTCTTGAAGGGTCCTCAACACGATTTACACCCACATCTACCACTACACAACCCTCCTTCACCATCCTTCCAGTAATAAATTCAGGCTGGCCAATTGCTGCCACAAGAATATCTGCACTTTTAGTAATTGTAGAGAGATTCCGAGTTCGAGTGTGACATACTGTTACGGTAGCATTTCCCCATTCTGATTTTTGGACCAGTAAAGTGGCTAATGGCTTCCCAACGATATTTGACCTGCCTACAATAACTACATGTTTTCCTTCGGGACGGTAGCCATATCGAATTAGAAGTTCGACAATGCCCGCGGGGGTGCATGCCACAAAACAATCTTGCCCGTTCAGTAGGCGACCCTTATTTATGGGATGAAATCCATCCACATCTTTGTTAGGTTCTATCAACTCTATAATTTTATCCTCATCTATGTCTCTGCCTTCAATTGGGCTTTGGACAAGTATGCCATGAACTTCTGGGTTAGCGTTAAGCTCTTTGATTAGAGTAATAAGCTCATCTTCAGTAGTTGTTTTAGGCAGGTCATAAGCAAACGAACGAATTCCCAATTCTTCACAGGTCTTTCTTTTATTACTTACATAGACTTTACTTGCAGGATTGTCTCCTACTAAAACTACTGCAAGTCCGGGAACTACACCTTTCTCTTTCAGCTCTTCGATCTTTACTTTAAGTTCAGCTTTTATCTCTTCTCCAATCTTTTTACCATCTAAAATTTTTGGGCCGTGTGTGGCTTTCGTGTTTTTTCTCTTTGCTTTTTTCATCTTACTATCCTCCGACTTCCGCTTTACACATCTCTGTTCGTAGCTTGTTTACACACATTCAACTCCTTCGCAGCTTTAACCTCGTCAAGCCTTCCAACAGGTGTGGTCTTTGGAGCTTCCTTCAGAGTTTGCGGAGAGTGTACTGCCAGGTTAGCTAACTCTATCATAGCATCACAGAACTGGTCCAATGTCTCTTTAGTCTCAGTTTCAGTAGGCTCAATCATCAAAGCCTCTTTTACTGTTAAAGGAAAGTACACAGTAGGTGCATGAAAACCTTTATCTAATATAGCCTTAGAAAAGTCAAGTGCTTTTACATTATGCTCCAGATATTTCTCAGTGGAGAGAACACATTCATGCATACAAAGTCTGTCGTAAGCAGGTGGAAAGAACTCCTTCAAACGAGCGAGCACATAATTAGCATTTAAAACTGCATACCTACTTATACTTTTTAACCCTTCACCGCCCTGCATTAATATATATACATAAGCCCTAACTGCTACCAAAAAGTGCCCTAAAAATGGCGCTATTTTACCGATAGAATGCTCTGGATAAACTAAGGAAAACGAGCCGTCTTCTTTCATTACCACCCTCGGACCTGGCAAAAACTTAATTAGTTTTTCGCCAACTCCTACTGGACCCGCACCAGGTCCTCCCATACCGTGAGGAGTTCCAAATGTCTTATGGAGATTAAAATGCATAACATCAAAACCGAGATCGCCGGGTCTACACTGGCCTAAAATTGCATTTAAGTTAGCCCCATCATAATAGAGCAAAGCACCTTTACTGTGTGCAATATCGGCTATTTCCAGGATTGAATCTTCAAACAACCCATGTGTATTAGGACATGTTAGCATCACGCATGCTACTTCTTCAGTCATCTCCCTCTTGAATTCCGAAATGTCCAATGTCCCCCGAGAGTTAGATGAAATCTCTCTAACCTCGAACCCTGCTATTGCAGCACTTGCAGGGTTAGTCCCATGTGCAGAATCAGGAATAAGCACAATCCTTTTGTGAAAATTTCCGTGATGTTTATGATATGCTGATACCATTAGAACGCCTGCCAACTCTCCGTGCGCCCCTGCCATAGGTTGGAGCGAAACTTCTTTCATCCCAGAAATTTCACTGAGCATATTCTCAAGCTCGTAGACAATTTGCATTGCGCCTGAAAGATTTGCAATTAAGCTCTCGATATAGTACAAATTAGGGTGAGATGAAGTGAATCCAGGATAATTGGACACTAAATCTGCAATTTTCGGATTATACTTCATAGTGCAAGAGCCAAGCGGATAGAAGTTGGTATCAATCCCTATATTTCTTCGTGAGAGGTGAGTAAAATGTCTAACGACATCAAGTTCTGAGACTTCAGGTAATTCAGGGGGTAATTTTCTCTTTAACATTTCAGGGAAGGACGCCTCAGGAACATCTAACAAACCAAAGTCAAATGCCTTCCTTCCCCTACATTTTTCATATATTAGTTCCATCTACTGGACTCCTATAGCCCAAGGTATGTGGGAATTGTTTAGTTTTTCTATTAATCCTTCAACGATTCACTTAATTTATCGACAAAAAGGTCTATTTCCTCCTTTGAACGCTTCTCAGTAACTGCAATTAGTAAGTCTCCCTCTTCACCAAACTCAACTCCCATATAATCCTTGCGAGGTGAGGACACTTTGAGAGCATTTAGATAACTTTTTATGGGAATCCCCGCAAGGATATCATGTTCATTCATCTTCTTTACAACAAATTCTGCCGGCTTATCCAATCTTACTACAAATTCATTAAAAGTATAAGACTTATTAACTACATTAGCCCCTTTAACCTTAGACAACTGCTTTTTCATATATTCTGTCTTTGAATAGCAATACTTTGCTAACTGCTGTATGCCGGATTTTCCCAATTCGGAGAGATAGATGAGTGCTCTTAGTGCACACAATGCTTGATTTGAACAGATATTAGACATAGCCTTCTCTCGCCTTATATGCTGTTCTCTCGCCTGAAGAGTTAACACAAACCCTCTTCTACCATCATTATCAACAGTCATTGCTGAGATTCTACCAGGCATTTTTCTTATATATTCCCGTTTGGTTGCCATTATTCCTAAGTAGGGGCCACCACAAGCAAGGGGCAGACCAAGGCTCTGTCCCTCTGCAACAACAATATCTGCACCCATCTCACCCGGTGTTTTAAGCAATCCCAAAGAAACTGGATAAACCACTATTATAAAGAGGGCTCCTTGCTGGTGAGCCTTTTCTGCGAGAGATGTAAAATCATTTACATTTCCAAAAAAATCGGGGTTGGCGGCTATAACACAAGCACAGCCAGCGGGGTCACCTCCCTCTACAATATCCACATCGAGATTAGCCATATGTGTTTTAAGCATCTGCAAATATAAAGGATTCAACCCTGGCAGGACAGTAATATTTCTTCTACCTGTTATTCGCAACGCCATCAACACTGCCTCGAATAGAGCAGTGCCTCCGTCATAAAGTGAGGCATTAGAAACCTCCATATCAGTAAGTCTACAAATAGCAGTCTGATATTCGTAAATGGCTTGAAGGGTCCCCTGAGCACATTCTGGTTGATAAGGCGTATAAGCGGTAACAAACTCTCCCCTTTGAGATAAATAATCAACTACCGCAGGGATGTAATGGTCATAGTATCCTCCACCAACAAAGCAGATTTTCTTGGAACTATTTCTGCTACTCAAATCACTGAACTTCTTGGTGATTTCAATCTCAGTTAGGGATGGAGGTAATTTCCAATCCTTCAGTCTCAAATCTTGAGGGATATCGCAGAAAAGGTCTTCTATAGAGTTCACACCAATAACTTGGAGCATCTTTTCTACATCACTATCAGTAGCTGGTATCCAGTGCATAACAACTTCCTCAAAAAAATATCTTCTCCCTTAGATAGATTTAATATAAGTCATACTTAATTAAAGAGAAATTATTAGAGCGATTTCAGATACTTCTCATAGGCTTCTCTGGTCATTAGCCTTTTGAATTGGGCAAGGTCTATATCGTCCATTTTGAAACACCACCCCCTTCCATAGGGGTCGAAATTAATGAGTTCGGGCTCACCCTCTAATGCCTCGTTTACCTCCACAATTACGCCCGTAACAGGAGCATACATGTCCTCAGCAGCTTTCACAGACTCTACCAAAGCCACGGGTTCCTTCTGTCTTACATGCCTACCTACTTCTGGCAACTCTACATAGGTAACATCTCCTAACTGCTCCTGGGCGTATTCTGTCAGCCCTACTACATACAGCCCGTCTTCCTCACCTATCCACTCGTGTGTTTCAGTGTAGCGGACATCCTCTGGATACATACCCCAGTCTCCTTCTTTTAGCGCGTTCTACATTTAAACTTTGCAAAACGAATTTATGAAAACTTAACACGCGCAGTTCCATTCTTGTATATTGGCGTTTCACACACTTCAACTCTTAAGTCTTTACCTTCAACCTGTAGCTGGGTGCCGGGAAATGCTACTTCAGATTCGAGGTAGCCAATTCCTACTCCTGTTCCCACAGAAGGACCAAATGTCCCACTTGTGACAATTCCTTTCTGTACACCATCTGACAATAATCTTTGCCCGTGGCGAGGTGCTTGGCGTGTATATGTTCTGATACTCATTAATCTGGGGTAAGTGTTATCTTCCTTCTGCTTTAATATTATATCCTTACCGTAAAACTGATGGTTCCAATTTATAAACCTGTCCATAGAGGCATTCAGTGGTGTCATCCCCGGCATAATATCCTGACCACTCAAAGGGAAACCCATTTCTGTTCTGAGTGTATCTCTTGCTCCCAAACCACAAGGCTTAACCAAAGGATTTGCAGTAAGCATTCTCCAAATCTCGATGCCCATATCCTGTGAAAGGTAGAATTCGTATCCCAACTCTCCCGTATAGCCCGCTCTCGTAACTATCATGATTCGCTTCCCCCAGAAGCACTCTTTACCCGTCCAAAACTTCATATCCTTTACGAAATCGAACCCGAGAGATAACAATACATCTCTACTTTTTGGGCCTTGAATGTCTATCTTAACGAGTTCATCTGAGATATCTTCACCACCTACATCTAATCCACATATTAAATTGGCAGTCTTCTCTCTCATAGACGCATTGCCTACTATGAAAAGGGTTTGTTCATCTAATTTAAATCCCACAATATCATCTACTATAACTCCCTGAGTATCAACAAGTGCAGTATAACGACACTTACCTACGGGAAGAGATAGAAAGTCCTCACAAGAATAGGAAGAAAACTTAGATATACCCTCTTTACCTTCCACTACAAACTCAGACATGTGGGAACAGTCGAATATACCGACTTTCTGGCGAACATGGGAGTGTTCAACAACTATTCCCTCGAACTGGAGAGGAAGGTACCATCCCCCGAATTCTATAAACCGACCGCCTAATTTTTTACATTCCTCGTATAAAGGAGTTACCTTGTAATTCAACTACATTGCCTCCATAAGTTCGAGGAACTAACTTTTTTGCATTAATCAGTTCATCTCTGCCCAGGCGATCGGCACCATATAGATTACGGCTCCCCCGTGGTTCATTCCACTGAAAATCGCCAGTCACCGTAACCTTTTTGAAGATTGTGTATCTTATTATATCATACATTATGTTTTTTTACAAACACGCGTTATCTTCCAAGCTTCAAATCTCTCTAATACTTCCTCCTATACAAATTAGAAAATTTCAATAATAGTGACTACAAGAGTATAATAATCCCCAATTTTAATAAGAAAACTTATTATGAGTAGAAATATCTCCCGGAGAAATTTTATAGCCTCATCTTCTAAGATCAGCCTTCTGTTCCCACTCTTGACAAAAAATCTTAAGGCACAGGTGTTTGGAGGATTATACGAATTTTACAATGATGAAACCACAAGAGTGAAAATTTTCAGGTTAGTAAAGGGCCCTTCAAAAAACACCACAATATACCAAACTCACCCAATGTGGTCACCTGACATGAAAGCCTATTACTTTCTTTCTGATATAAGTACTGGCGAAATGCAGTTACATAAGCTCGAAATTGCCACAGGTAAAATTATTTGCCTATTAGAAAATCATATTCAAGCTTTTTCTCTATGTTGGAATAGTGAAAACATCTACTACATTGAGGACAAAGAGGTAATTAAAAGGGCTCCCAATGGGAGCATAACAAAAATAGCAATGCTCCCGAATGATGTAGAGGCTAACTCAGGAGGTATTGCCATAACTCCGGATGAACAATGGCTTTATTCAGGTTTTCAAAATAAAAATGGTAAGTGGTCATTGAAAAGACTCTACCTAAAAGAGCCAAACTGGGAAGAATGTTGTGAGGTAGACTTTCAAATCGGCCATGTCCAAACAAATCCATGGGATAATTCAAAAGTGATGTTTTGCTGGGAAACTGGGGGAGACAGTCCCCAAAGAACATGGTACTGGAACGCAACAACAAAGAAACACCAACCTTTCTTTCTCGAGCGAGATGAATTATGGGTAACCCACGAAGTATGGTGGGGAAAAGACTCCGCACTCTTCACAGTGTGGCCCTATGACGAAAAACACAAGTCTTTACCTCATGGAGTTTGCTACACCACCATTGAGAAAGGGGCAAAAAGTGAAATGGATGTGCTCTCTCTTTATCCAGCGTGGCATACACACGGGAGCCATGACTTAAAATGGGTACTTGGAGATGACTTCGATAGAAATATCTGGCTAATAAACCCTACTCGGAAAGAGAAACGACTATTAGTTAGAGGGAAAACTGGGAAAAACATAAAAGTTCATCCCCACGCATCATTTACTCCCGACGGGAAAGGTATAGTCTTCAATACCTCAGCATTTGGAATGGAAGAAATCCACCTTGTTATACTTCCCGAAAACTTCGAATCCCTTCCACAAATATAAGAATATAGAATTCTCACATAGACAGAAAAAGACAAACTACTATCTAAACCATTCTTTCAAATCTATTTTTGTAAAGGCTCTGCGGGTAGCAGTAACTGGAGGATTATTGCCCGCAACTGAAACATAAGCTACTTGATTCACAGGGTCGAAGACAAAAGAGTGGAGGGTATCGTCTCCAAAAACAGGACCATTAGCAAGCAAATCTATTGCTCTTCGAATATCTATCGATTTTTCTCTTTTGGTTATTTGCCTACCTAACCAATCATACCTTTGATAGGAATTCTGTGATTTAAACAACGGGAGTATAAGCTTCAACTGTTCCCAATTTTCCACTTTGATACCAAATTCTTGTCCGTATTTCAGAGCAAGGTCAAGGAGACCATCTTTGTTGACAGGATGGTTAGTCCTTCTCACTGCATCAGGTATACTCCAGTGGAGAGTCTCCTCCGATTCTTTAGGGTCACTGTCAGTATAAACTAACACCCTTTTTGCATCAACTTCTAAACCTCTCGCTGATGGTATCTTACCATCGCCAATAACAAAATTCCACCCGGATGTTTGAGGCCCTCTTACAACCACCCCGACCGCATCTTCTAAGTTCTTCTGTTCCAATACTAACCGCATCGTAACGAATAAAGGCATCCCATCGAAGCTGGCGTTAGGAGATGGCAGAGTCATTTCACCAATAGTTATTCCATCTGCACTCATTCCACTCACACTTCCAATAGCCCCAGCCCAACTAAGCATCATATAGGGTCTCTTACCCTTTGGCCTCCAAACTAAAATTACCGCATCGTCTTGAGCATCGGCTTCCACTGTCCAATCAAGATTTCTCCCATGAATTAGTCTCCCATCAGGCGTCCACCTCCCCCAACAAGCAAAATTAGAACAACTATTAATAATCGATGGTGGCTGATTAGGAGGAAAGTGGAGTATCTCTGCTACTGTGGCTCCGAGTAAAACATCCTCATAGGTTATACCCTCCTTCCCCGCTGATTTTAGCCCTTCGTATATTCCCCTTGCCTCCTCTAAGAAATGTTCTGGGATAAATTTAACCATACGCTTACTTTGTTCGTAAGCGTATTCCTTTGTATATCCCCTGTTCCATAGAGCCTTTACATAATACCCTTCCTTCATTAAGTGTTCTATTTTATCCGCAAGTAGTTTTCCGTGTTGAAACCCCATTTCTCTATATGTGCCTTCCATGACACAAACCCAGTGTTCCCCTACCTTATAGAGCTTCCCCGCACCTTCTGTGCCTATGACCTTTATTTCAGGATTTTCCACGATCTCCGGGTGATACCAATTTGCCTCCTCATCGATCTCACCCGGCTTAACTTCCTGTTGAGCAGTTGCCAAAACGCTTAAAATAAAAACTAATACTACAAAGTAATACACTTTAATAAAAGACTTTCTCTCCCAATTCATTTTTTTTCTCCCATAGATAGTATGTCTAATTTCATACAAAGTTTATGACTACATCCTCTTCCACAAAGTTTCGGAATCATGCAGAAAAACTTGCAATTGATCCCTCAATCCTTTTGAAAAAACGAAGTTTTTCTACATCGATGGATTCTATCAAGCCAATCACCCGACCACCCCTCAGAATATGCTCTCTGACATAAGTTAATCGCTTCTTCATATAACCCCTGCCTCTCTTTTATCTCAGACAAAACTGCATACCCCAAGTGCACTGGCAAAGGCAAACCTCCACCTCTCTTGTTAAGATAATCTTTTACAGCGGGTCCTAACTCTATTTGCATCTTAGATGCAATCACCGCGAGAGCAACTTTGTCCTCCTCCCTCATAGCATTGCTTTCCAGATAGTAATTAATTAACTCCTCAATAGCATAGAATTTCTCGAGTAAGTCCATTTCTCCTCTACTTGCAAGATCAGACTTAACTTTAGAAATCAAAACAGGTGAATTTTCTAATTCAAAATCAAATGACAATTTTTGTTTAGTTTTATCTCCCATCCTTACAAGAACTTCTGTATCCTTTTTAATAGTAATCAACTTTCCGCAAGCAGGACATATAAGTTCGTCTGTTCTACCGAATAGGGAAATTGCAAAGTTATTATGACACGCAGGGCAAATTACAGAAGAGGGTTCACTCATATATATCTTCCGATAATCGAGCCTCAATTATACTTTTAATCCACAACACTAAATCTTTTCTCTCAGATTGATTAATCTCCTTATTATACATCTTATCTTCATCTACAAAAACTATCATTAGATTCCCATTGACAAAAATATCACTATCACTTAAAGCAAAATAATAAATCTTGAGTTGGTTCCAATAGTCTTTCATCACCTTTTCATTTGAAACTCCAGTCTTGTAATCAACGATGGTCCCATCTGACAATACAGCATCAACAATCCCTCTTAACATAAGTCCATTTAATTCTTGAACGCTCCATACAAATGGTAATTCCCTATGAACTGGAGGGTTAGTTTTTAACTTAGAATAAAAACACTTTTGGGGCATCATTTCAGCAAATATCCTCAACTCATGCTCAGCTTCCTTAGACAAAGCCATCTTCTCGAAAAATCCACTTGATAATCTCCCCTCTTTAAATTCCCACTCTCTCATTAATTTATGAATCATCAATCCCCTATCTAAATCGGAACTAAATTCGGAAAACTCCTTATACAACTGAAATTTCTCACCCCCATCTTCTCCAAGAAAACTATCAGATGCCCAGTTTAATAGCTGAGAAACTGAGATCGCCTCAGAAACCCCAAAATCGTCCACACTTGAGGGAACAGAGGGTAACAGATTGTTATATAACTCACTAATTTCTTTCTTCGCTGTTATCCGAGGCTTTCTCACCAAACCTGAATCTTTTTTAACCACCTTGTACAAATCAGAATGAGCTCCATTAAACGAAAAGTAAGAATCTAATAAGACCAACCAAGAATTGCCTCTCCTACCTAAATAATCCTCATAATTTTCTGGCACACAGAGAATCAAATAGTCTCTTGCACGCGTTAGCGCCACATATAGTAATCTCACATATTCATGTTCATTCTCCACTTCATTCTTCAGTCGAATCATGTCTGACCAGGGATTATCATGTATATGAAAGTTACTTCCCTCAGTAAGCGACTTCAAACCTCTGTCAGTTTTCACAACAAGTCCCAATTCTTTATGAAAATCTACTCTTAACTTCATATCACCCTTAGCCTCGGAAAACAAATGAGGAAGAATAACAATGGGGAACTCTAATCCCTTTGCTTTGTGAACTGTGGTAAGGACTACCGCATCTTCTGGAGAGATAAAAATATCTGCCTCACCTTCAAGTATCTGAGTCTTGACCTCTTCCAAAAAAAGGTTAAAGTTAAAAAGATTCAAAGTCCTATTTTTACTGTATGCTCTTACCAGTCTAATGAATTTCTGAAGGTTAGCAACTTTCTGCTCGCCAAACTCCTGAGCTATTAATACAGCGTCATACCCAGTATGCTCTACTATACTCAAAATCAGGTCTTCTAAGGGAACTCCTAACTTAGTTCTAAACAAATTATATAGTTCTCTTACTCTCCTATAACATTCATTATCAAGCCCCGTTGGATAGTCTCCGCCAATAATTATTTCTTCAAGAGGTTTATAAATTCGCCAACGCAAAATTTGCTCATCTGAAAGAGCACAAAAAGGCCCTCTTAAAAATCCTAACAACGAAGGGTGATCAAAAGGATTTACAAGCACCTCTAAGAATGTCATCAATTCCCTCACTTCCCCCACATCGAAGAAACCTCTTCCACAAACTACTCTACACGGAATTCCATTGTCCTTCAATATTTTTTCGTACTTATATATATGAGTAGCAGTCCTAAATAGCAATGCAATATCTCCATATCTTACATCCCTACTTGATAAGGCATCTCCCTCTCTAATCTTTATACCACCATTCACCAACTCCACAATTCTTTCTGCTATTCCTTGAGCTTCCGCTTCTATAATCTCCTCTACTAAGGGTTTACCCAACAATTTAGAGTTCTTACTCCATAAAACCTCTACCCTCGGTTCATTATAGGAAGTTCTACTCGGTTGCATCTCATCATAAGGCTCTTCTACTTCAAACAAGAAATTAGTTCCCGAAAAGAAATCATTTACAAATTTTAAAATTTCGGGAGCAGACCGAAAGTTTACCCTTAATTTTATTTTCTCCTGCACTTTCTCTTTTTCTCTTAGAAAAACTTTTACTTCCGCCCCTCTAAACATATATATAGATTGCTTTGCGTCTCCTACAAAAAAGAAATTCATATCAGGATTTGCTTTTAATAGTAGGTCTATCAACTCAACTTGCAAACTGTCCGTATCTTGAAACTCATCCACAAAAAGATATTTAATATCAGACGCCACCTCTCTACAAATCTCAGGGGAATTTTTGAAGAAATCGACGCAAAAACATATTAAATCATCAAAGGTTAAGATGTTCTGCTTTCTTTTGTACTCCTTCCATTCATATGCAATATTAACAAAAAGATTTAACAAACCTTTTGTTAGAAAAAAGATTTTCTCTTTATCGGGCACATCGAGATTCTCAATGAAAATCCTATTTAGTAACCCCCTTCCATTTTTCCCAGAATCCCATATCCTTTTAATAGCTTGCTCAACTTTATTTTTAACTTCTTCGGCTACCTTACTTTTTGACCTGCGTCCTTTAAGTGACTGGAAAAACGACCTTATATTATTTATGTAAGAATTAAGCTCGCTACCTTTTACACCGTTTCTTCTAAGTTCTTCAAGCACACTCAAAAGGTATACTCTTTTTTTTTCTAAGGGGTGTTCAGAGTCACAAGGAATAAGTCCTTCTAATTTCCTTAAGTTAGAAATTAATATAAGAGTAGATATTCCTTTTAACTTTTCCCTAACAATCAAATCATATTCTTTCACAAGTTTCCCATTAACGACCTCAAAAAACTCATTATCGGATAATCCACTCAATAATAAAGCATGTGAGGAAACAAAGGCATAATTAGATAATAAATGGAAGAGGATTTGATGAAGCCCAGAAGTTGAAAGTTCAGTAGCAAGTGCCATTGAAATCTCATCATTCTCAAGATAGCATTGGGTTCGCTCTCTTAAAAATCTATCTAACTGAATTACATTTTCCACCTCATCTATTATTGAGAATTCAGGGTCCAGTCCCAGTCGTAAGGAATACTGTCGCAAAATCTTAGCACAGAAAGAGTGTATAGTAGAGATCTGCGCCGTTTCGAGAAGAGTTTCTCTATTACGCCAAAGAGTTAACTGTTCAGGATTGTCCTTCGAATTTTCTGCAAAAAAACTAAAAGCATCTCTCAATCTACTCTTCATCTCCATTGCTGCTTTCTCTGTAAATGTAACAGCCACTATTTCACTGATCTCCGCTTTCCGCTCTACCAAAACCCTTATAATGCGAGAAGTTAGTACCCTTGTTTTCCCTGATCCAGCAGAAGCAACTACCCCTATCCTCGGCGAATCGGAATAAACAGCCTTCCTCTGCTCCTCAGTCAAGCCCTCAAAATACCTATTCATTATCTCCTTCATATTCTTCCAAACCTTCGATGCCACCTCTGTGTAAAGACTTTCTATATTTACAAGCAATTAGCCACCCACAATGCTCACAAATTCTTTCCTCTCTTGGCTCCGGCACAAAATACCCATTTCTGATGTTATCTATGACAGCTACAATCTTCTCCCCAGTTTTTTCACGCCACTTTTGAATTAACTCTTCATCTCCACTCCATTTTGCCTTCACCTCTCTTCCTCTTTTCCCCCCCTCAGGATACACAAGAAAGAAAGCCCCTTCAATCGTTTTCACACTTTCTGACTTTAAAATATGCTGTTCAACTACCAATCCATAAAGGGTCAATTGGATTGAAACTATGGAGTTCTCGCTAACCTCATCAGATTTATCCACTTGCTTAGGCACTTTCCTGAACTTGTAATCAACCACCTTAGCTACTTTCTTCCCATCCATCTCAGCCGTATCTACTCGGTCGATTCTCCCAGAAAATAATATCTTTCTACCGTTAATATCCCATACGAAAGGGGGTATGTTTTTCATAGATTGATCTTTTTCCTCATACATCGTTTCTCCAAAAGACAGTTCAAAGTAAGTGGGTGTCCAGTTATCCGATATTAAACAATCGTTTATCATCGCCTCTATCAAAATTTTTAATCTTCTTTTCAAAACTTGTATAACTCCCCGGGGGAAAAATTTACTTCTACAATCACTATCTACTACTTTATCTACTATATCCCCAACAATCTCTCTAACATTCTCTTTAGAAATTATTTTTTGTAAATAATCTCTTAAAAGATAATGCAGAATCTTGTGAGTCCACCCCCCTACAATGTAAGGAGGAGGTTCTTCTGTATCCTTCTCCCAGTCCGATAAAGAAAGAACTCGTCTTGCAAAAAATAGAAATGGACAGTCAATATATCGCTCAATTTGGTCTACGCTATATATATGCTTATCACTATACCAATTAGATAAATAACTGACTAAATCCTCCGCATGCACTACTCCAAAAAATGGACCTTCTTCGTTTCCGAGCCTAACTTTATAGATACTCATTCGAGAATATTCTTCTGAATACTCTTCCTGAAGCCGATTAGGTGAGAGTGAAAGGAATCTCACTAATCTCATTTCTCTATTCGAACATGGCTTTGTAAGTTCTACAGCACTTAAAACTCCTTCCTTATAACCACAATCGTAATCTAAGATTTTGCAGAGTTCTAAAACATCTTTTATTAATAAACTTGGTTCAGTTTCTGAATTCGACTCTGTAAACAAAGCAAAAGATATTCTTATCCCTAAATTTGCTGATTCAAAAACCTTTTGAAACAGTAATCTCTCCCTTTGAAGGTGTGTCTCGAGAGTTTCTACAGGAATACTATATTTCCCTGATATATCACTAAGTTCCTTTTCTGAATATAATGCGTTTAGCCCTCTGTGGTATGGAATAGAGCCTCGCTCCACACCGCAAAGAAACACATAATCAAACTTCAGGTTTCTAATTCCTGGAAGTTCAGAAATAAAAACTCCACTACTTAATTCAACATTGACTACAATCCCTTCTAATAAATCACAGATTATTTCTATTAAAGCCTCAAGGTTCTCAATCGATTCTCCAAAAAGTTGAGGGAGTGCTTTTAATTCTAAGAGAAAAGTTTCCAAACCTCTCCAATTTTTTTGGAGTTCTAACCTACTTTTAAAAGATTCCAAATTCAGAAAGTTCTTCCATACTTCTCTAATTAGTACCTCTATTGCGTTAATAAATTCACTAATACATTGTGCCTCTTTAAACCTCTTTCTCCAATTTAACCACTTTACAACCTCTGCACAAAACAAACTTATCATCTCATCAGAAACAGTTTCCTCTTCTGAGCTATATTCTCCATCCTCATCAACAGGTATACTCTTTTTAACTATCGGCTGGTTCAACCTTTCCTCAAGCACTCCGATAGGGTGATCCAAGTTGACCTCTAATAGACGGAGAATATAAGAAACCCTAACTTTAACCTCTCTTGGAAGGTTCCATAAAGGGTGGTGGAATACTTGAAGCAAAGACAATACATTGTCGTTCAACAGGTGCGTAAACCAATTAAATAAAAATTGACCTACACGCGTATCCCCAAAATTCTGACCATATTGAATTACATAAGGGACATTAAATTCTTTAAAAGTTCTTTCTATTATCTTTCTTACAGAATTTAGCTTTCTAAATACCAATGCAATTCTGCTCGGCAGGATGTGCTCTTCCACGATCAACCTCTTGATTTCTCGAGCACACTCCCTTATCTCCGTATCTCTATTCGGATAGAATGAAATTTTGACTTCCCCCTGCTCTAATTCAATTTTACGAGGCGAGTCTCTCCAATATAGGTTCTGAGCAATGAATTCAATCCGTCCTCTCGGAGGTTGGCTATCCAATATTTTAACCTCCGGGCTAAAGATTTCTCCCAGTTTTTGTAGCGTCTTTAAGCTGAGCCTATACAAGTCTTGTCTTTGAGGAGAAGGATCATAATTCAAAAATATCTCTAAGTTCCCAACTCTTCCACCCAAAGCCCTTAGCAAACGCAATTCTGAATTGGTAAAGTCATCAAAGCCCTCCACCAAAATTGTATCCACATCAACCAAAAGGGCTGGTTTCTTCTTTCTACAAACTTCTTCAGCCATCCAGAACATACCCGGGACATCATACCACTCATTTCTATGCATAATTTCTTGATATCGCGAATAAACCCAATAAATGATTTCTTCCCTAAATTTCCTAAAGTCATCTGGAATACTCTTAATAAATTCTTCCGGTTCAATCCCTCCTTGTTTTAGATTTCTAATTACCTCAACTATGTGTGGAGCGAGATTCTTTGGAGATTGGAGTTCATAAATATCCAGCTTTTCCTTACCCTCATTACTTAATAAAATTGCACTAACTACAAGCTCTTGCTTCCAAACTTCTATAATGTCGCATTTACCAATTTCTTCTTCAATAAGCATTCTCACAAAGTTAGTAAAATCATAAACATACCTACCCGTAAGGCAATTCTTACCCAAAGAATTTAAGATCATTCTCTCCCAGAAAGTAGCATATTTCTGAGTGGGAACAACCAAGATCACACTCGGGAATCTGGAAAGAAACGCCTCTCTCACCTCATCTATTCTACGGGAAAAAGCTGAGCCACAAGTAACACTTACTCTTGACATAATCTCTATGTTCGAATAAAAGTTACAATATTGTTTTAAAATACTCAATAGTTTTAACTAAACCCTCTTTAATAGAAACCTTCGGCTCCCAATTCAGTTTTTGTTTTGCAAGAGTTATATCCGGCTGTCGCCTGGTAGGATCATCTTGTGGCAAAGGTTTAAAAATAATCTCCGACTTTGAATTAGTAAGTTCTTTTATCATCAGCGCCAATTCTAAAATCGTATATTCACTAGGATTTCCAAGATTCACTGGTCCAACAAAACCATCACAGTCCATCATTTTAAGCAAACCTTCTACCAAGTCCGAAACATAGCAAAAGGAGCGAGTTTGGGAACCATCACCATATACAGTGATAGGCTCATTTTTCAAAGCCTGAACAATAAAATTGCTCACAACTCGTCCATCATTAACCAACATTCGAGGACCATAAGTATTGAATATTCTAACAACTCTTATGTCCACACCATTCTGACGATGATAATCAAAAAATAGAGCCTCTGCTACTCTTTTCCCTTCATCGTAACAACTTCTTGGACCTATAGGATTCACATTACCCCAATATGTCTCCTTTTGAGGATGCTCCAAAGGGTCTCCATATACCTCAGATGTGCTCGCCTGCAATACCCTCGCCTTTACTCTTTTAGCTAAACCCAACACATTTAACGCTCCAAGCACATTTGTCTTGATAGTCTTCACCGGATTGACTTGATAATGAACTGGAGAAGCAGGACAAGCAAGGTTATATATCCTGTCTACTTCAAGATAAATCGGATGTGTAATATCATGTCTTATTAATTCAAATTTAGGATTGCTCAAAAGATGCTGAATATTTGACCTCTTTCCGGTAAAGAAATTATCAAGACAAAGCACTTCTTCTCCCCTTGCTAACAGAGCTTCACAAAGATGTGAACCTATAAACCCTGCACCACCAGTAACTAAACTTACTATACTCATCTTCTGTCTCCTCTGGATCTCCCCTCTTCATTTGTAAATGTATCCCACTCAATTTTTACAACTGCCTTTTTTACATACTCGGATTCCGTTCCAAGACTAATACCCGCACCATGAACCTCACCAGGAAATAAAACCACGAATTGGGTAGGATTATTTATAACTCTTAAAGTCGGAGTCAAAGGAGGATAATAGAAGAGAACATCTTTTTCAGGGTTATATTCCATTTTCCTCTTTACACAGGATTCATCAGAAACTTCTATTATTTCTTTTCCTCTTATAGTGTATTGAACATCTATATACCTCTTATGAGACTCAAACGATGTATCCCACCTATTCCTCGTATAATATGACATCACCGATGTCTTCATCCTTCCACCATCAATTACTTGAAAATCACTTTCACAAGTATCTTCGTTTACTGAATTCAAGAAGTCACAAACCCATCTCATCAGAGAGGAATTGAAATACCTTTCCCAGTTCTTTAACCAATCTGCTATCATTTATTATTTACTCCACAATGCCGAAGAACAAGCACTACGAATTTTTCTCGCCCAAGGTATTCCCTCAATAGAGGTAATTATGTTCTCACCTCCAGCGAATTTTATTAAAGCTACACCACCAGCAATGTCCCATAACATTACCTCATCTTGAATAAATGCATCTATCCTGCCACATGCGAGATATGCTAAAGCAAGCGCAGAGGAACCAAGAAATCTGCACCTTTTGAATCTCCTCAGTTGCAACACATATTCAAAAAACTCTTCATTTGAATAAGGCCTCAACACTGGTAAACCCGTAGCAACTATAGAATCAGATGACTTTTGTTTCCCTGACACTCTAACATTTTTTCCGTTCAATTTAGTCCCTTCACTAACAAGTCCAGTAAAAAGCTCTTGCCTAATAAAGTCGAATACAATTCCTAATAGAGGTTCATCCTCTTCCCACAATGCAATAGACACTGCACACAAAGGTATCTTCCTACTAAAATTCAAGGAACCATCTAAAGGGTCTACGACCCAATACCGATCACCTACCTCATACTCCTTTGACCACCCAGATTCTTCAGATAATATTGGATATGGCGTCGATACAAGTACATCTAATATTGATTCCTCTGCCTCCTTATCCGCATCAAGTTTAATATCCCTCTCGTTCTCACTCAATATCCGACACTCATTCCTGAACATCTCAGACAGAATTAGTCCTGCTCTCTCTACTGCAAGAACTCCTAACTCCAAACATTCTTGTAAATCCATAGAGTCTGTTTACAACCTCATTTAATGATAAAGTTTTCTGCCCCTCTCCTGAGCAAGATAGGTGCTTATAAGATGTGTTATTACATTAAAAATATCTTCCACGGGACCATACTCATCCTTGGTACTCTCTATGTGCAATACAATATCACAAAGTGATTTCAACTTCCCTCCATCACAGCCTACAATACCTATAGTATATAAACCATTTGATTTAGCCCATTCCACTGACTTCACCAAGTTAGGGCTATTCCCGCTTACAGACATAACAATCAACAGGTCCTCTCCCTCTGCTAAATTTCTCAACTGCCCTACAAATATGTTCTCAAAACCCTCATCATTACCTAACGCAGTGATAACAGATTGATTATCAGTTAGGTTAAACGCCCTGATTTTGGGTTGTGTCATTACATAATTACCCACTACCAAATCGTTAACCCAATGTGATAACACCGCTGAACTTCCACCATTCCCAGCTAAGAATATCCTCTTGCCATTCAGGATTTTACATTTTATTGTATCCACTATAGTCTCTAATTTGTCTTCATCCAGATTATTCATTAGTTGGCATAACCTCTCGAAATAGCCCCTTTTATATTCAACAAAATTTTTAGAAGACTCAAATAACCTAAGAAGATAGTACATAATCATTTCCTCATCTAAAATATTTTTTGATTAGTAATTTTATCACGAAGAATATCTCTCAGTTCTATAATGCTTTTTGTAACAATGAGAACTGGTGCTATAATGTATACCTAATCGTAGAATCTGCAATTCTCTAAAAATAAATTTAGAGGAGGAAAATCTATGCAAAAGAAATCTCGTAGGGAATTCCTAAAATCTGCAACTGTAGGCACTGCTGTGGCACTCTCTGCCCTGAGCTATTCTCGCATTGCCGGAGCAAACGACAGAATTAGAATTGGGATGATTGGATGTGGAGGAAGGTCCCATGACCACTTCAAACAAATAAGTGCTTATAAAGATAAAGAGAATGTAGAAATTATTGCTGTGTGTGATCCATGGAAAGAAAAGCGTGAACAAATGGCAAAAATGGTTAAAGATGTATACGGTAGAGACGCTTTACAATTTGTTTCATACAGGGATTTGATTGAAAAAACGCCAGTTGATGCAGTTGTAATTTCTTCTGCAGACCATGTTCACTGTCTACATCTCGAAGCTGCTGCAAAAGCAAAAAAACACGCTTATTGCGAAAAGCCCCTTGCAAAAAATATGAAAGAGTTAATCTCAGCATACGACGCAGTAAAAGAAAACAAAGTGGTCGTGCAGATTGGAACACAGCTAAGAAGTTATCCAAGCTTCACGGGAGCAAGGGAGGTCTACAAAACGGGTATATTAGGTAGGGTATCAAGAGTAGAGCAATGTAGAAATGATGCCCGCCCTTACTGGTATCCAAGAATAAGAAAAGACCTAAAACCTGAAGATGTGGACTGGAAAGAGTTTACCTCCGGAGTCACAGACAAGCCTTTTGACCCTGTCTTTTGCTCGGGTTGGTATGGTTACCGAGAATTTTCTGACGGAGCAGTCCCAGGATGGGGAAGCCACTTCATCGATTTGGTTCACTATATAACTGGGGCACAATTCCCCTCCACAGCAGTGTGCTCAGGAGGGATATATACCTGGATAGATGAGTACAAATTTACATGCCCTGACCACATCCAAGTATTGTGGACATACCCAGAAGGATTCATGGTCTCTTATTCAACCAATTTCGGCAACGGTGCAGGAAACACCTTTAAAATATTTGGTAACCAGGGGTTGATGGATTTACAAGATTGGAATAATCCTATTCTTCTCCCGGACGGTGCTTTCAAAAAGACTGACGCACTTAAAGAAAAAATTGAAATAGAGCCCATCGAGAGACCGGATCACATCCTCGACTGGCTACAATGCATGAGAACAGGCAAAGAACCTAATGCCAACATAGACGCTGGTTACCAGCATTCCGTAGCATGCATCATGGCTATGATTGCGTATGACACTGGAAAGAGACAAATTTACGACCATTCAAAGAGGGAAATTAGGGAAGGGTAATTCTTATAAAGTCCAAATCTTTATATTCCTGGGAGGAAATCCTCCCAGGAATTTTCATTCTGTTGATACTACTGAATGAGTCTCTCCCTGAATAATCTTTTCAACAGTATGCCAGGGAAGTGTAGCACACTTTATTCTTACAGGGAATTCTCTAACTCCAACTAATACAGCCATTTTACCCAATTTATCCTCATCAATTTTTTCATTGGGAGAGGTTTTCATAATCTTAATAAATGATTCGATAATATTCAACGCTTCCCTTTTAGATTTCCCTTCCAATAGCGTCGTAAGAATCGACGCGGAAGCTTTTGAAACAGCACAACCGTTTCCATGGAAGTAAACTTGTTCTATAGAATCTCCGTCGAAAACCAAATAAAATGTGAACTGGTCTCCACAGAGAGGATTAAACCCTTCAAGTTTTACATCAAACACTTCTGGAACTTTAAAGTTTCGAGGGTTCTTTGCATGGTCAAGTAAAATCTTTTCGTAGAGACCCCTACTGCTCATCCAAAAATCTTCCTAACTTTATGTAACGCCTTTATTAACAAATCTACTTCTTCCACCGAATTGTATATAGCAAAAGAGGCCCTTGCAGTAGCAGGAAGACCCAATCTCTCCATCAAAGGCTGAGCACAATGGTGTCCCGCTCTTATAGCTATGCCCTCTTCATCCAATATTTGACTTATATCATGTGGATGAGCACAGTCCATTGTAAAAGATAATACTCCAGTTCTCGGCTCAAAAGGTCCTACAATATTTATCCCCGGTACCTCTAAAAGTCTCTGATATGCGTAAGAGACCAGAGCCTCCTCGTATGCACTAATATTATACATGCCCACTGAGTTCAAGAAATCAATAGCACTTCCTAATCCTATCACCCCTTCTATATTTGGTGTTCCTGCTTCAAACTTATGCGGTATATGGGCATAAATTGTATTATCCAACTTTACATTCAATATCATACTACCACCAGTCTGATAAGGTTCCATCTCACTCAAAATAGGAGCCTTTCCATACAATATCCCAATACCAGTAGGTCCATACATCTTATGCCCTGAAGCTACAAAGAAATCACAATCTATTTCCTGAACATTCACGGGGAGATGGGCAATAGCTTGGGCACCATCTATTATCACGACTGCCCCTACTTCATGCGCTCTTTTAGTCAAATCTCTAACTGGATTAATAGTACCCAAAACATTAGACACATAAGTAAAAGCAAATATCTTAGTTCTATCAGAAAGAAACTCATCAATGTAAGACAAGTCCAACAATCCATCATCAGTGATTGGTAAAACTCTAAGTTTTGCTCCACTCTTCTGAGCAACAATCTGCCATGGGATCAGATTAGAGTGATGCTCCATATAGGTAACTAAAATCTCATCCCCCTGCTTAAGCCTTGGGAGTGCAAAAGAACTTGCTATTAGATTTATACCTTCCGTCGTTCCCTTTGTAAAGACTATCTCACAATCTACCTTGGCTCCTATGAATCCCCTCACCTTAGTTCGAACTTCCTCGTATCTATCGGTGAGCTTCTCACTAAGGTAATGGATTCCTCTATGCACATTAGCATTTTCTCTTGAATAGTATCTATTCACAGCATCTATTAGCATTTGTGGTTTTTGGGTAGTAGCTGCATTATCGAGATAAACGAGAGGTTTACCCCTTACCGAGATTCCAAGAATAGGGAAATTACTCCTCAAAGTCTCAAGTCCAATTTTACGAGCCAGATACTCTACCGCAGTCCGAGATTTCCCTATATTCGGACCCGTAGACAATCCTTCTCTTGACTTTATATATAGTGGCTCAATCATATAGGACTTCTAAATACCTTTTTATCAAGTTCTCTACATTTCTAAAAGGAATCTCCGCCAGAATCTGTCTCACAAAAGCAGAGAGCAAGAGGTTCTTGGCTTTTTTTGCATCTATTCCTCTTGCTCGAAAGTAGAAAAGCAAATCTTGAGGAGGTGGACCTACCGTAGCACCGTGAGTACACCTTACATCATCCGCATATATTTCTAATTGAGGTTTCGCATCTACAACAGCCTTATCAGACAAAGATAATCCCTTGAAAAGCTGGATAGAATCGGACTTCTGGGCATTAGGAGCAATATAAATCTTGCCCCTATATAAAGTCTTGCTTTCATCCTTTCCGATACCTCTCCAGTTTATTCTGCTCATGCAATTTGACTGAAGATGCTCTATTAATTGCTGAGTTTCAGAATGATTATTACTCTCATTCAAAGATACACCATTTATCAATGAGAGAATGTTTTCTCCCCTTAATTCCAAGTTCAATTCTGACCTAACAAACTTGCCACTCATCATAAGGGAGTTATAAGAAACGCTACTGTCCCGTCTTAATTGGATAGCAGTAGACATATACCTATATGTACTTGAACTCCCTGAAATAGAGGATAGAAATTTCAAATGGGCATTGTGACTCAAGCTTATTATTTCACTTGCATTTACCCAAATTGGATTAGATACATCTTCTCGCTCATCCAGGTAGTGCACCGAAATGCTTACTTGAGAATTGCTACCCACCATTAAGAAAAGCCAAGGTGTATCTATAACATGATTTTTTATCTCTGGAACCGGAAAATATATATTTATTGGATCTTCAACGACCAAATTGTCAGGCACTTCTATAACTAAACCATCAAACAAAAAAGCTCGCGAGACAGATTCAAAAATATGTCTCGATTCTTTCTCACTGATTAGAAGTGTCTTTAAAAAACTGTCTTCACCAAAGTTTCTCTGACTCAGGGTATAGATGGACACGCCTTTCTTTTCTAATTCGATTGCCCCATCTTTGTTCACTCTTCTATTAAAATATATTACATTAGGTGGAAAGTTATCAGAAAATATTAATGGTATTTTCACCCCCCCAATATCTTGACAAAAATATAAATGTTGCCACTTTAACCTGTTATTAAAAAAAAGACTTACATTAGTTTCTCTCCATCCCTCCGTCTTAGAATCCGGTATAGGCAACTCTTCAATAGCAGACAGTCCATCCTTGATTATCTTCCTAAACCAATCCGGCAGAGATTTATTCTCACTATACTTATACGGCACTTCAATTGGTAGAAGTCGCTTTCTGCTATCAGATTGCAAAACACCGTTGCTCATGGATAAACCTCTCAATTAATTTATACAACTACTTCGTCTTTTAACCAATCATAACCTCTTTGTTCTAATTCAATTGCTAACTGGAAACTACCCGACTTAACTATCCTGCCATTATACAAAACATGAACATAATCAGGTTTTAAGTAGTTCAATAGCCTTTGATAGTGGGTTATTACAAGAAAGCCTCTTTCAGGTGACCTCATTTTATTTACCCCCTCAGCAACCGATTTTAGGGCATCTATATCGAGCCCTGAATCTGTCTCATCCAAAACAGCAAGAACGGGTTGAAGTATCGCCATCTGAACTATTTCATTCCTCTTTTTCTCCCCACCAGAAAAACCCTCGTTAACCGAACGCTCTACAAAATCCGGATTCAGTCCAACTTCCTCCATTTTCTCTCTAAGCATCTTTTCAAAATCCCATAAGTCTATAGGGGATTCTCCCCGCGACTTCCTTTTCTCATTCACCGCTGACTGAAGAAATTCAAGATTAGACAACCCGGGAATCTCTACAGGATACTGAAAAGCCACAAATATTCCTCTCTGTGCTCTTTCCTCAGGCGACCAATCCAGGATACTTTGCCCCTCGAACAAAATTTCACTTCCATCCTCTACCTCGTAACTCTCATTACCTGCTATCACCTGAGCAAGGGTACTCTTCCCTGAACCGTTGGGTCCCATAATAGCATGGACTTCTCCCTTTCCGACTTTTAAGGAAATCCCTCTCAATATCGATTTCGCATCAATGGAAACTTTTAAATTTCTGATTTCTAATAAACTCATCCTACACTTCCTTCTAAACTTATGCTTAATAACCTCGTTGCCTCCACAGCAAACTCCATTGGCAAATGCTCAAAAACTTCCTTACAAAAACCATTCACTACCAGTGAAATTGCATTCTCAGTTTTTATCCCCCTACTTCTACAATAGAACAACTGCTCCTCATTAATCTTCGATGTGGTAGCTTCATGTTCTACCTGCGCCGTAGGATTTCTAACATCAAGATGTGGGAATGTATGAGCTCCACATTTATTACCCATCAAAAGAGAGTCGCACTGAGTATAGTTTCGTGCATTCTCAGCTTTCGGCATTACTCTCACTAATCCACGGTATGTATTCTGACTGTACCCTGCCGATATCGTCTTGCTAATAATCGTGCTTCGTGTGTTCCTACCTATGTGTATCATCTTGGTCCCTGTATCTGCCTGCTGATAATTCCGAGTAAGTGCAACAGAATAAAACTCTCCCACTGAATTGTCTCCCTGTAAAATACAACTCGGATATTTCCAAGTGATTGCTGAACCTGTTTCTACTTGAGTCCAAGAAATTCTTGAATTCTCTCCTAAACACTTACCCCTCTTGGTAACGAAGTTATATATTCCTCCCCTACCCTCTCTATCTCCTGCATACCAATTTTGAACAGTTGAATATTTAATAACAGCATTCTTGTGGGCTATGAGCTCCACCACAGCTGCATGAAGTTGATTCTCTTTCCTGATAGGGGCGGTACAGCCCTCGAGATAGCTTACCTCAGCTCCCTCGTCAGCAATAATCAATGTTCGCTCAAACTGACCTGTTTCAGAAGCATTTATCCTAAAATATGTTGATAAATCCATAGGACACTTAACACCTTTGGGAACATACACAAAAGAACCATCACTAAACACAGCTGAGTTAAGAGCTGCGTAAAAATTATCGCTCGGAGGAACCACCGAGCCCAGATACCTTTGCACTAACTCCGGGTACTCCCTAATAGCTTCAGACATGGAACAAAATATTATCCCGAACTTGCTCAAAATCTCTTTATGAGTAGTTGCCACAGAAACGCTGTCCAGTACCGCATCTACTGCTATTCCAAGTAACCTTTTTTGCTCCTCAAGAGGAATTCCAAGTTTCTCAAAAGTCATTAGAATTTCCGGCTCTATATCATCTACACTTTGTGGTTTATTCCTCATTTTTGGCGCAGCGAAATACCTAATATCTTGAAAGTTAGGAGTATCGTATCTTATATTTGCCCACCTTGGCTCTTTCATATTTAGCCACAGCCTATAAGAATTTAATCTCCATTCAGTCATCCACTCTGGCTCCCCTTTTCTCTCTGATATCTTACGGATTATCTCCTCATTTAGACCTTTAGGAAATAACTCCTCTTCAATAGGAGCAACCCATCCGTACTCATACTCTTTATTAACAAATTCCTCAATAGTTAACATTGAATCATCAACTTCATTTTTTGTATCTCTATCTATTAATTTTTCTTCCATTCTCTACTCCCTCTCAATACTAATAGAAAAAACAATACTTGACAGTGAAAAATTCCAGAAAGAGAAACTATCTTCACGGGGAGTGATTAAGAAGACTTCTTTTTATCCAATACTTTTCTTATTCTTTTGGCAAGATCTCTTGCGATGATAGGTTTCAAAACTAACTCATCTATGCCCGCCTTAGCGAGTTCTTCCTGTGTCCACTCACTACTGAACCCTGTAAAAAGTATTATCGGAATGTCCGGCCTCAATTCCTTAATCCACTTTGCCAATACCTCTCCCGACATTTTAGGCATTGCCTGGTCTGTGACTACAAGGTCAAATCTCTCGGGGAACTTTGTAAATGTTGCAAGGGCGGAAAGAGGATTTCTATATACCTCCACTTGGTACCCCATTTGAGAAAGGATTCTCTTTCCTAACCTACACACTGACTCTTCATCATCCACAAATAGTATCCTCTCATTACCTGAATATGAACCCTCATCAATTGTCTTCTCAGTTATAATGGGATTATCTATCCTTGGAAAATATGTATAAAATGTCGAGCCCAACCCAGGTTTACTTTCCACTACAATTGTCCCTCCATGTGCAGTAACTATCCCATGAACTACTGCTAATCCCATCCCAGTACCTTCTCCTGGCTTTTTAGTGGTAAAGAATGGGTCGAATATTCTTTCCAAAATGTGTTGTTCCATTCCGTGGCCAGTATCCCTAACAACAAGCCTTACATAAGCTCCTGGGGCAAGTTTTGGGTGGATACTGGACGCTTCTTTTCCAAGTGTAACATCTTTAACCTCAATCTCAAGTTTACCGCCATTAGGCATTGCTTGAATAGCATTAGTGCAATAATTAATTACTACCTGATGGATCTGAGCAGGATTGCCCATTATAGCCCCGGAATGGACACTAACATTATCTATGATTTCTATATTAGGTGGAGTAGTTGCTCTTAACATTTTCATAACTTCTCGCGCTATAACATGCAAGTAAATAGGCGAAATTTCTTCTCCTGTCTGCCTACTGAAAGCCAATATTTGTCTCACCAGATCCCTCGCTCTATTAGCTGCCTGAAGAACTTCAGAAAGATCCTCATATAAAGGGGACTTTTTAGGTAGTTCATTCAACGCCATTTCTGTAAAGCCTATAATTACTGCAAGCAAATTATTAAAGTCGTGGGCAATACCTCCGGCCAAAACACCGAGGCTCTCAAGTCTCTGTGAATGCTGAATTTGCTGTTCTGCCCTGCGTCTCTCTTCCTCTTCCTTTTTTTGTACAGTTATATCCTTTATTGACCCGAGAATCCTATATGCATCACCCGATGCATCTGGTAAAATAACTCCCTGATCCTCTACATATTTATATTCACCGTTCTTGTGCTTAAGTCTATACTCAATTCTGAACTTCCCAATCTCCTGCTTTGCTTTTTCTACCTGTGACTTGACCATCGGTAAATCATCCGGATGAATGTTATTCAGCCACCGGGGATAATGCATCAACTCGAGCTCTCGGAGTGAATAGCCAGTAACCTGTGTAAAAGCCCCTCCCCACTTAATTTTGCCCGTGTGTAGATTGCAATCATATATTAACATTCCCGTTTGTGCAGCAAGTATTCTATATCTCGCAATACTTTCAGATACTTTTTCTGAACTTACTGTTCCATCTTCCATAATTTTCCCTATCGCAACGATATACCGCATAGAGTCCGACTCAAACGCCCTGGCATAAACATCCACAGGAACTTTCCTCCCATCCTTGGTAAGTATTACGGTTTCAAAAGAAACTTGTTGATGCTTCAGAATACTCTCTATTCTCCCATAGATTCCCTCTATTCTATCTTCGGGGACTATATCCTTTAATCTCAAACTCAAAAACTCGTCCCTTGTAAAATTTGTTATTAAACACGCTACCGAATTCACATCTATGAATCTACTATTTCCAATTTCCTCGCTAAGTTCAAACACAAGAATAGGATCGCTTGAATTCTCTATCAAAAAACGGTTAAGTTCATCATATATAAACAATGCTTTTGACCTCTCTTCCGCAAGGTCCAGTAATTTCTTGTTCGTCTCCCATAGACCGACCTCCGCTTGCTTAGTCCTAATAAGCACTCTAATCCTTGCCATAGCTTCCGCTGTGTCACAATTAGAACTCAAAAAATCATCTACCCCTCCTGCAAGCAACTCAAGCTTCTGCTCTGTCGATACCTCATCCTCGAGTAAAAGTAATATAGGCGTTCTGGATGTGCTCGGATTTGTTCGCCAATAACGGCAAAGAGTCAAGGTCTCTTTCAAACCAATGCAAAAATCTATAATCAAGCAGTCAGGAATAAAAACTTTAATGTAAGTAAAGACATCCCCTATAGAGCTTGCTATATCCACATGGCATTCTGCTAAGTGTTCAGCTACAAGCGGAAAAACTTTTGAAGACGAAGAATTATTGCCTTGTACAAGCAAAACTCGATAGTAGGGCTCGCTACCCTTTAATGACCTTTCAGAATTCGAAAACATAGATTGCTCATTTATTCTCTTCTCATTTTCACCATCAACATTCCTTCTTGAGTGTCTTTTATTCATATCTACTCCTAATATACTTGTAAATCAAGTAAGTAAATATCTAATAATAATCAGGAAACAAAACTATGGTGCTCAATACTAAATTCAAAAAAATCCTTAAATACATAGGTATTATTATAACCTTTACGGTAGGAATAATCCTGCTAACTTCCGTATATATTCTTATTCTCGGGGGACCTATCCCTTTAAATTTTGGTGGCAATATTAGGATTATTGTTAAAGGAATAAGTATATTCCCATTATCTCTGGAATATGTAAAGATTTCTCTTCCTAACTTCCACACTGACATAGTTCTAAGTATAATCAAAAAAGATGAAAGCAAAATCAAAATTAAAAAGTTCGAAATTATATCATTGTTCCAATATTGGAAAAGAGGCGAACAAGATGCTGATACCTCCCCAATAAGTCTCAATTACCAAAAATTTTTTTTCTGGTTGGAGAAGTTGGGCATAAATGAGTTAACCATTGAAAATATCTCGATACTCGCAGAATTTAATGCTTCTTCCTATGGGAAAATCAGCGGACTAAAAGCTAAACTAAATTCCTACCTCAGAGAAATGGTAATTACTGGAAGTAACTTCGATACCCAATTTAGGTTTGGTGAAAAAATAGAAAACTTTTCTTGCTCATTAAATACTTCTATAACTGCCTCTGAAAATAATCTACATATCACCATTAACAACTGTGAAATTGGGGACAACAGAGTGAGGGCTTTTGTAAAACTCACTGACCAACTTTATCCTTCCAATATTCGACTCCACGAACTAACTCTTAAAGAAAGCCTTTTGGGAATGCTCAAATTTCTCCCCAGCTTACAAATAAATGCAAAAGAAATTTTACTTAAAGATACAGATGTAGAGTTTGATAAACAACATTCCTACTTCGTAACCGGCACAAAGGGCTGGATGGAAATCTCATCTCTGATTTGGGGTCCACAAAATTCACCATATCTAAAAATCAATCCTTCTATCCAATGGAATTCCAAGTTATCAGAAATACAAAATACGATTGAATTGAAAGCAGTTATTTCTATGGAAGGATTAAATACAAAAATGAAAGGATTAGTAAATAAAGACTTTTCTTACGAGATAGAAACAGAGGGAAATTTGAGCTTACAATCATTGAGAGAAATTACACCTTATTTCTTCACATACATCCCAAAATTTAATTTAGAAAAAGAAATACTCAAAATCAACTCAAAGTGGAAAGGGAATAAATCTCAATTATATGGAGAAATAACAACAAATCCTCTCTCCGGAGAAAATGCAAAACTCTCTCTAATCTTAAAGTCTAATTTAAACTCTATTTATACTACTCCCGAAATAGAATGTTATGGAAAAGCAGAAACAATAAACAGCTTATTGCATTTTGAACTCCAGAGTAAAGGGAAAGATATAAAGGGTCGCCTGACATCTGAAAAGCTCTATCCAAGTGATTTGTTTTGCTTATATTCAAATGATTCTACACCCGATATTTTTAGAATATTCAACATAAAGTTTGACTCTTCCTTTAGAGGGGAATTTCCTAACATTTTGAATTTAAATCTGAAAGCAGAAAACTATACTCATTCTGGCGAAGATGTTCTACCCCTCGCCCCTGCAAAATGGGAGATTAAAGGCTCTTTATTAGATTTATCAAATTTCAAAGGAGATGTTAGTTATTCCTCTGAAAACTCTCTTAACCTTGCTATCCCAAATCTGGCGATAGATCTAAACACCCTAAATATATCCTTACCAATATCCGCTCAAATATACATGTCTAATATAGATAGCAAAGTAATCGAGATTCCTCTCGTTGGACTACTATATATAGAAGGGAACTTAAATTGGCTTACGAACAAACCATTAGAAGCGACTTTCGACATATTAGGCAAAGGGTTAGGATATCCCCCATACATACTTCCGGATAACCTGCACATCAACTCAAAAGGCTCATTTGAATATAATTCAGACTCATCGACACTGATTTTTCCCCTCCTACAACTTGGGATAAATGATTACTACCCAGTGTTAGTTAAAGAACTATATCTAAAATTACCTAACAACTCATCTGACGGTTCTCCTCTCCTGAAAGCCTCCTCTCTACAAATTGACATTGACGGAACAGACCTATCTAAAAACCAAATTATCGATAAATCAGAGGGGAAAATATCAGCAACATTTGAGGACCTCATGCTCAACAACACCGAACTTAACTTTGAAACCCATCATGGAAGGATAGAAAACTTCTCCTTATATCTACCATCTTACAAACTGAAATTTGAAAATTTAAACGGGGAAACTACCAGTAGTTCCAAGAAAAATATCTACTGCGATTTAACAGCTGACACTGTATCAATCTATGAAATTGCATTTCGTTCCCCAAAAATACATTCAGACCTTTCCATATACCCCTTCAATTTACTAATAAAAAATGCCTCATCCACACTCTGGAACGGTAAAATCACTGCTAACGGTTCCATTCGCAACGAAGAGCAATCTACCTTCGCAAAAGTTTCAGCAGAAATGCAAAGTATAGACCTCAATTATTTCACTGATGAAATTCAGCCTCCCTGGCTAAAACTAACAGGTAAAGGAGATGCTACCCTGGACTTACTTTTTGATTTTAATCAATTAGACTTTAAGAATTTAGATTTCTCACTTGTGTGCAATGAAGGTATAAGCGTAAACAGAGATATACTTCTAAAACTAATAATGTATCTTCAAAACATTAAGATTGTCGAGAAAAGGTTAGAAAAGCTTCTCGGTACTGAAGACCCTAAGAAATTTAGCTATGCCGAACTCAATGTTGGTTACAAAGATAAAAAAGCTACCGTATCTATCTTTCTTTCAACTAAAGAATTACAACTAGCACCTGTCTTTTATATTAATGCTGACTGGACACAGCTCTGGTCTTTGCTAACAATGCCTTCTGATGTCCAGTTAGAGATAAAATAGTATGTATGAATTAACTCAAAACTTTTGGAAAATTAGCATAATTGTTTCAATAATTAGAGATTAAAAATCGTATAATAAATTAGATAGAAAAATATAAACAGAACAAAAAAGAAACTTGATAGGAAAAAGCCATGAAAAAAGTTTACGCAATATGCATTGCAATGCTTCTACTTTACCTAAACTGCGTGATCCAAACTCGCCATACTATTGAAGCACATATTACATTAGATATAAGACATATCCAAGAACAGGCCGGCACCCTCCTCGATTATGTAGAAAAGAAAACTGATGAATTACCCGTAGATGAATCTAACACTTCAAAAAAGAAAGTTAGTAGGGAATATAATTTAAGCCCATTTCCTAAAGCATACGCTCAAACACTTGTCACCGTTTCTCCCCTGGCAAAAGAAATCGCAGATAGAATGCGAAACAGATATGAGAAGATAGAAGAAGCAAAGAACCAAGGTTGCTTAACAGAAAACAATAGAGGATACCTCGAGCTGAGAGAATGTGCGATACTTACTGACCCAGACCAGAAAAATGAAATACAGCGTCTGCTTTCAGAAGAAAACAAAGACAGGAAGGCATTATACAGAGAAATTGCAAATTTAAATAAAAATATTCCAGATATGTCTGTGTCGAAAGTAGAACTCATATACGCTTATGAGAGGATTCAAAGGGCTAAACCGGGGCATATTGTTCAGCTTCCCGAAGACCCAGAATTTTTCCAGAAACTTAAAGACACAGCTTTATGCCAAAAATTAGGAGATAAATGCCAACCCGGAGCCTGGGTAACTATCCCGTAAAAACAATAACACTTCTCACTTGAGAGTTCTCTAACTCGGTTTAACTTTTCCAAGAACTGTGTAAGTATTGGGGGGTAGTGAAACTTTCTTTATTTCTAATATTATTCCTCTCTCCGTCTTAATTATAAGGTCAAACAGACCTGGTGGCAATGGTTTAAAAATTACATTTCCCTCGCCATCAGTGTAACCATCACAAGGCCACCAGGCTCCATACTTTGGGTGAACCATCATCAATCCTACATTCTCATTTTTTATCGTTTTATCTTCAGAATCAACTAAATTAATCTCAATAGCCGATGATTCCATCATATTAATAGTCATGTCCTCTAAGGCATCCGCATCAGTAGGTGGAATTTCATAAAAATTGTTAGGGAAATATCGTAGTTCAGGGTCCCACGCTCTGATATATAAATGGGTATTTCTCGGAACCCATATTTCGCTCACACCATCCTTACCACTTAGAGTCCCCCATGCAAACGGCTCATCAAATGCATTTGGCTTAAATGTTGCAATTGCACCTATCTTTTCTAAAGGAACTCCTCTACTATCGACAATAAAAACCTTCCCGTAGATCTTTTTACCATCTTTACCTACATCAGAGGAAGCTGGATTACTTGCAGAACTTTCTCTCTTACTTTCCTTAATTCCAGAGTCTTTCAATATCTCTGAAGAAATCTTCTCATCTTTAGAATTTCCCCCAGGTGAACAAGAAGCAAATAAAAATCCCACTAATATAAAAGATATAAAAGAAGTTACTATTAAAAAACTAATTCTCATCTCTTACTGCAAACTGATGCTTATAAAGTTGATAATAGGTTCCTCGCTTCATTATAAGTTCTTCATGTGTCCCCATTTCTACTATTTCCCCTTTGTCAAGCACAACGATTCTATCCGCACTGGTAATAGTAGACAATCTATGGGCAATTATTATACTTGTCCTACCTCTCAAAAACTCTGTCAATGCATCCTGTATATACTTTTCACTCTCGGAATCAAGATTAGAAGTAGCTTCATCTAATAAAAGAATCGCTGGATTTTTTAAAATAGCTCGAGCAAGAGCTAACCTTTGCCTCTGTCCACCAGATAACAGCTGGCCAAACTCTCCAAGATTGCTATCTAAACCCTGCGGGAGCTGGACCACAAACTCATACGCATGCGCCATCTTTAATGCATTATAAACTTCCTCATCAGAAATATCTTTCCGTCCACCAATGAGATTCTCGCGGACCGAACCAGAAAACAGTACAGTCTCCTGTGTGACAATTGCTATTTGTTTTCTCAAACTCTCAATACTTACTTTTCTAATATCTATATCGTCTATGAAAATAGTCCCTTCGAGCACATCATAGAACCGAGGGATTAACTTCACTATTGTAGTTTTGCCAGCACCACTCGGTCCCACTAAAGCTACCTTTTCTCCTTTCTTAACAGAGAAAGATATGTTTTTCAGAACCTGTTTCTCACCATCATATGAGAAAGAAACATTTTCAAAACGAAGTTCCCTTGTAAGAGGTGGAATCTCAACCGCATTAGGTACATCGACTATATCCGGTTTTATATCTAAAAATTCAAAAATCCTTTCTGCACTTGCGACACTCGTCTGGATAAGATTATTGACCGTAGATAGCTTTCGTACAGGGTCTAAAGTCATTGCAAGGGCAAGATAAACTTGGAAAAGATCCCCAATATCAAGGTTGTGAGCTATTACCCTATAACCACTAAATAATACAAAAGCCGAAAAACCAACCACAAGGATAAACTCTGAGATGGGCTCCGTTGCAGAATCAGCCTTGACCATTTTACTCAAAAATCTACGGAGTCTCTGCGATTCTATATGAAACTTATTCTTCAAGAAGTCTTCAATTTGAAAACCCTTAACGACTATGATCCCACGCGTGGTTTCATTTATTAACGAAGCGAGGTCAGCTACTTTCATCAAAGAACGCCTAACACTTTTTCTAACATACAACCCCAACTGAATAAGAGCATACCCAAGCGGAGGCAGAATACATACTCCCACAAGCGTCAAAAGAGGGTCTACCATCAAGGCAACTCCCAAAAAAGTAATTGCTTTAAATGGCTCTCTAAGCGCCTTTATGAAGGCATTTGAAAGCCCTCTATTTACCATAAATATGTCATTACTAAATCTCGCTACTATGTCCCCAGAAGTGTGCGCTTCGTAAAATCCTAAAGACTGGTTCAAGATGTTTTCATACATTTGCCTCGAAAGGTCGATAGAAATAAATGCCCCAACCGAACCAGCAAAATATTCCTGCAAAAACCGAGCACAACCACTAATAAAAGTCAAAATTATTACGATGCCTACTGCTAAAGATAAAGCTACCAATTTTCTCTGTCTCATAGTCGCTACAAGATTTAAAAATCTATCCTTCCAACCACCAGGACCTCTGTTTAACCAGCCATGAAATCTCACATCCCATTCTTCTATATCTTTCGCATACTTCAGAGCAGGGTCATTTTTATCATATTGATTTATTAAACCTGAATGAGGCTGATACAATGTTATTTTTATAGCGGTCCCAAGCGTAACTATCATAGTCCCAAATGAAAAGGCAATCACTAACGATAGTAAAACCGCAGTTATCAGTCGAGATTTATATGACCCCGCATATTTTATTAACCTAAAATACACCCGCCAACCCGAGCGAGTTCCAGAGCTAACTGTAATATTCCCACCGTCTCCTGAAAGAATTTCCATAAGTTCACTCTAAAATAAATATCACCCTCTACTCTTTTAAGTCTTATTTATACTTGATAAGTTATTAAGTCTAATTAACACCTGCTCTGCTTCAGACATTATATCGTTTACTATTTCAGATATGCTCTTAACTTCGTTAATTCTACCTACTACTTGCCCACAAGCGATACAACCCTTGTTGATGTCTCCACTTAGATACGCTTCTTTACCCACTTTACCCGAAATTATCGGCAAAAGCTCCTCAAGAGTAGCCCCTTCCTCTTCCATCCGAGCAACTGTCATAGCAGCCTCGTTCCTTATTATGCGAGCAGGGTTTCTTATTGACTTCTCGACAACAATTGTATCGGTTTCCTGCAATTGAACAAGCCACTTTTTAAAATTCTCATGAACAGGACACTCTTTTGACATCATAAACCTCGTACCCATTAATACAGCTTCCGCACCCAAACTTAGTGCTGCTACTAAACTTTTGCCATCACAAAATCCACCTCCTGCTACAACGGGAATAGAAAGCGTCTCTACCGCCTTTGGCAACTTGACCAGTGTAGTAACCTCGTCTAATCCTGGATGTCCACCACATTCATAGCCCACGATAGTTACTGCATCCACACCTACACTTTCCGCCTTCTGAGCATACTTTACCGCTGGAACCTTGTGAATAACTTTTACATTTGCAGCCTTTAACTTAGGGAGATAGGGTTCAGGATTTCTCCCAGCGGTCTCTACCGCTGGAATTCCCTCCTCACACACTACATCCACATATACCTCTGTCATATCGTTAGGCATTATCACGGGAAGCATCGATATGTTCACGCCAAAGGGCTTATCAGTCATATCTCTTGTCTTTTTAATCTCTTCTCTCAGTTCCTCTCCCGTCGGAAAGGAAACTGCAGTGATAAAGCCAAACCCACCCGCATTAGCAATTGCTGAAACCATCTCAGCCTTCGTAAGCCACTGCAACCCCCCCATCAGGATTGGATACTTTATACCCAACATCTTTGTTATACGAGTTTCAAAAGTAAACATAAGCACTTCTCCATTGTGATTAATAAAAAAACTAAATTAATCGTATTCCTCTTGACTCTCCTGGTATTCTTCCTCCCCTGCTGAAAATTCCTCAAGATACTCATCTTTAGTATCAATAATCCCTACAACTTTACCCTGGACCTTTTCAAGCACCTCTACAAGATGAGAAGGAAGAGAAGTTTCATTCAGGTCGTTGTTTCTCACATCATTTAAATCTGATGAATTCTTCTTTATTTTTCCGCTTTCATCTCCTTCTGTATTTAGTCTAAACTTTAATATCTTATATCCTAACTTAAAACATATCTTTTTCAACATTTCTACACACGCATTATCTTTCAATGCATTTGACACATCCTTCCCCGCTTCAGATGCATTTAAGACCAATACCTGATTAGCCTCGTCATACTCCACTGACCTAACCTTTGAAAAATTTACCGCTACGCTCGCACTCTCTTCACACAACAAACTAAAAATTCTTTCCCATAGACTGCTACCGACAATATCTCCCTCTTCAATTGAGGCGGAATAGACCTCATTTTCAAGGCGCACCCTCTCCATACTACTGTCGCGAGGAGTTTCTATAATAGGTTTGTGATGACTCTTATTCCCTAAGGTTCCCTCAAAATTTTTTTTTACTGAGCTATCCTCAGTTGTGTCGATATCATTAGAGTAAGAATGCGAATACATAGAAGAATTACTCACTCGTTCTTTCAGATAGTCCTCTAATCTAATCAGTTTCTCAAACAATTGCTCAAGAGAAATCTCCACCCCAACTTTACAATATCTCACAAAAAAAGATTCAAGAACAGTCCTTTGAGAGATTTGAGAGTTGAAATTTTGAGATATCAAAGCCAATTGTTCTATGAGTCTTATAAGCTGAACAGTCGTAAAACCTTCGGAAACAGCCTTAATTCTTTCAACATCCTCCTGAGGAAGATATAAAACATCTGATCTTTTTGTAGATTTATAAACGAGAATATTCCTAAAAAAACGAATTACTTCATCAACAAATTGGAATAAGTCTTTACCACTTACAGCCAAATCATCTATAATTTTAAGAACTTTTACCAAATCCCTATCTCTCACTGCTACAACAAATTCAGCTATCTTCTCGAATTCAATTAGGCCTAATACATCCTGCACATCCTTATATGTGATTTCATCATCGCAGTAAGTCATTAACTGATCTAAAATACTTTCAGCGTCTCTAACTGCCCCATCTGATACCCTCGCAATTGCGTAAAGAGCTTCTTTTGTAGCTTTGCGGTTTTCCGCCTCCACAATTTTCTCTAATAACTGCACAATGTTAGGTGTACTTACTCGTCTAAAATCGAATCGCTGGCACCTTGAAATAATTGTGGCAGGAATTTTGTGAGCCTCCGTAGTAGCAAGAATAAAAATTGCATGTGGGGGAGGTTCTTCCAAAGTTTTTAACAATGCGTTAAAGGCGGACGCTGAAAGTTGGTGAACCTCATCTATGATGTAAACCTTGTACCTTGCATTTGCTGGAGCAAGTCTGACCGCTTCTCTAATTTCCCTTATGTTATCGACACTATTATTAGATGCCCCGTCTATTTCCTGAACATCTAAATGATTTCCTCTACTTATCTCAATACAATTTGAACATTTGTCACATGGATAGGAAGTAGGTTTATCTGAACTAAGACAATTCAGTGCCTTTGCTAATATGCGAGCCGTGGTTGTCTTCCCCACTCCTCGAGAACCTATAAACAGAAGAGCATGATGAACCCGCCCTGACGACACAGCATTCTTCAATGTTTTAGTGATATGTTCTTGACCTACTACATCATCAAATTGCTGTGGTCGCCATTTCCTCGCAAGAGCAAAATATACATCGTCTTTCATAGGAGGCATTTATAGCCCTTTAGTATCGACTCAATGACTAAACTACTAACAAAAGAGTGCTCGCGCACCCTCCTTCGAACGACATGCCCAGAACGGCCACAGAGCAGTTAGCTCGGGCCAGGCAACCCTACAGCACACAGGCTCAACGGCTACGGCTGCTTCCTTCCGGACATGACCGGGTTCCCCGCCTACCTGTTGAGTAGGCCCCCGCCGTCATCACCACTTACTCTGCGCCAGCTAAAGGGCAAACCGCCCTCGGGAGGGAGTTCAGCCTCGCTAAAGCGGATTTGCGAGTACAGGAACGCCGCTTCGTTCCCGCCTAGCGCGAGCACTTACTATTATAACGCTTTAGCTTTGAAAAGACAACCAATAAATCTAAAAAAAAATACCCCTCCTATACATTCTTAACTTTCTAATTCAAATAGAAACGCTTAAAAATGCTAATTCTGCTCTTTTATGGGTTCTTAGAAATTCTTAAGACCTCTCTCTTAGGGACAAAATCAAGAAATTTCTTTGAAGAAAGTACCAAAAAAATTCCAATGCTTTGAAAAAAGTCTGTAAGTTAATCTCTATGTATCAGTACATAAAAAAATTTCAAATCTATAATAAGAATTATATTTATACATTTGTATGGGATCTACAAATGTTAAGAGATTTAGCTAAACTAATAAACCAATTAGCCAATATGAATAACACACATCTTACACCACTGAAAGAAATTTTTCAATAGATTTAAGACATCTGAGAAAAGAATACTTCCTTTCTTTTAGCAATGGATGGTGGATATATTCAAAATTCTAATGTTATCTACTTAAATAAACAATAAAACTTCATTTACAAATTAAGTCCCCAATCTTAGAAACCTTCTAATTTCTTGCACAGATGGCAAATGCGTAGCATGGAAGAATATAGGAAATACCCTCAAAGTATCTAAAATGGACCTTTTTCTGGATATGTATATTATTCTAAGAGCTGTGAGGGGCATAAGAGTTGTCCTTGTGAACAAGTCTAATATATATATCAACGCCTTCCAAACATTAGAATTAGGTTTCTTTCTAATTTTCTCCACTAAAAACAATGTCCATTTTGTAGGTATGAAACAAGCAGAGCGAATCAACCTATTCTCAGGTGTTGAGTTCCATAAGAAAATGTCCTCGTATCTATACTCATCCTCTTTAATTAAACCCTCATTAACTGCTTGCTTACGAAGCTCTGTTCCTGGATAAAATCGTAGAGAAAAGAATAGAGGCATAAATGGTCCAGGTGTTTTCCCCAGAGTCACTGCAGTGTTCAGTAAATCTTCTTGAGTCTCAAATGGATTATCGAGAATAATATCGTAATATATACCCACGGGATACTGTGAGATTATCTTCGCAGCCTCAATAAACTTTTCAGATTTTGTGGGCCTTTTATAAATCTCCAGACAAGTCCGATCGCTACCACTTTGCAACCCCATATTAGTCCAAGTCATGCCGGCATCGACCAAAAGTTGCATCCTCTCATGAGATGCTTCTCTCGCCGTCGTCTTGGCTATAAACGGAATACCTATCTTCTCCTTATACTCCCGACAAAATTCTTTCAGATATTCTATATCGGAAGCAAAGAAACAATCGTCTATAATATCCACATACAGAATGGGCGGTCCCTCTCGTACTGCTAATTCTAACTCCCTTATAACATGTTGGACACTTCTTTGGCGTATGGGCCATTTTCCATATAAATTTCTCAGAAATCTATTGCAACAATAAGCGCACCCATAGGGACACCCCCTTGAGGTCATTATTTTATACACCTGCCCTCTGTAGCGCTTATAACTCATTAAGTGTTTAACTCCAACAGGCTCAACTCTATTTCCAACATCTACATAACTCTCAACAGGAATTTGTCTCAGAGGTGGCAAAGAATCCAAATCTGTTATGAGTGGATATAAAGGATTACACCGAAACTCTCCACCCTCCGTGAAAAAAGCCATATTACTTACTTCTTCCAACTCTTCTCTTCTTCCACCTTTCTTCACAATATTCAAAAAATCTACTAATGCCATTTCTCCCTCACCTACACAAACAAAATCCGCCACCCTTGCACATTTTTCAGGTTCCGTAGTCGCCTCAATACCTCCCCATACAGTATAACTTTCCGGAAGAACATCCTTTACTAACTTGGTAAAATCTTCAGCAACTTCATAGTCTTCTGATGTAAGGCTAATACCTATTACTTTTGGACTCTCCTTTTTTAGGAAATCTTTTAAATGATTTCTACTGTTATTTGAATAAGATTTATAAACAGGAAGATATAAAAGTTTAGAATCGAACCCCTTTTCCCTCAAAAAAAGATGTAAACCCTTGAGACCCAAGATATCAAGATTCGGTTGGACTGAGACTAAAATTACATCAGACATAAAATAATTACATCCTTCATTATCGTTAACAATACTTAAAATGTTAAAATTTCAACTAAATTTTATTATACACCTTACAAACACGGATTTTGATTGTGAAAAGATTAATACTCATAATATTACTGGCTTTTATCAACATTGCTTGTATCTCTTGTAATAATTCCCCCACCGTGATTCCCCACGGAGAAGAGCCTATTACTAAAAATGTGGATCTTTTCCCTTTACCTACCCCACAAAGATTCGGATTAGTTCCTCCAGACACAGCAAATAAAAGTGCCACCCAAGGCTTGTCTCCTGCTCTCAACACCCTCGCCACACCAAGTAGTTCATCTCAATCTGAGCCTATACAACAAACATCTCCTGGAGGGTTTATAGCACCCGAAATAACCTGGGAAACACCTCCAGGCTGGCAAGAAGCCTCAAGAAAACCTATGCGCGTAGTAACATTCACAAGTAAAGATAAAGAACACTGGGAATGCTATGTAAGTATAATATCCTCTCAAGCAGGTGGTATAGAAGCAAACATAAAACGGTGGGCGAAACAAATGCTTAGAGATGACCTTTCCATAGATACTTCACAATCACCCAAAATTGTTATCCTTGGACAAGACACTCCTCTTATAGAAATAGACGGAACATACACAACTACTCAAGGGCAATCGCTAAAAGACTACAAACTTTTAGGCTCTATATGTCCCCTTCCTGATATGACACTATTTGTAAAAATGGTCGGACCTAAAGATGAGGTAGAGAAACAAAAAGAAAACTTTATTAACTTTTGTAAGTCACTGAAGTTGGGAAATTAATAGCATTAGGAAGTTGTATGGAATGTTAAAGAAGTACCTTAAGTTTCTTGGATCATATAAATTATCTGTAGCTATACTGCTATTCCTCTCTCTTGTTGTGTTTTTGGGTACACTTGCACAAACAGAAAAGGGAATATATGATGTTCAAAGAATTTATTTTACCTCTATATTTTTTGTTCACTGGCTCTTGGGAATCATCCCACTTCCTCTGCCCGGAGGTGGGTTACTTCTATTGCTCCTCACTATAAACCTTTTCATAGGCGGAGTATTGCTTGCCCCCAAAAATATAAAAAGACCCGGGATGCTAATCGCTCATGGAGGAGTCATTTTCCTACTCTTAGGAGGGTTCTGGGGACATCTATGGGGAAAAGAGGGACTAATATCTCTCACTGAAGGTGAAAATAAAAACTGGATAGAATCTACAACTCATTGGGAAATATATATTTGGAAATTAACAAATGACAACTTAAAGCCTGAAAAAGAATGGACTATAAAAGAAACTAACTTCTCTTATCTCAAAGGAGGACTTTCAAAAACTATTACCGCTCCCGATTTGCCATTCAAAATTGTTCTAATGCGATTTATCAAAAACGCTGAGCCTCATCTTGCTATCCCTGGCAGTGATGGAAATGTTCAAGGAGTTTACCTATCCCCAACTCCGTTAGAAACCGACGAAGAAAGAAATCTCCCCGGAATATATGTTGAAATAGCCTCTAACAAAGGGAACCAAGTCGGTGTCTTGTGGGGAGGAGAAAAGTGTCCTTGGATTTTTACTGTAGATGAGACTAATTACGCAATAGGCCTAAGGAAAACCCGGGAAAAGCTTCCTTTTTCTATAACATTACTCAAGTTCACAAAAGAATTCTACCCCCGAACTAATAAGCCTAAATTTTTCTCCAGCGAAGTAGTATGTAATAGCGGGAATTTAGAGCAACGAGCAATTATAAAGATGAATGAACCGCTTCGGTTTTTCGGATATACAATCTACCAAGCTTCTTGGGGCACAACAATTACTAACGAAGGAGAAAAAGATTATACCGTTCTTGCTATTACCAAAAACCCTGCTGAAAGAATTCCTTTATTTTCCTGCTTAATCATATCTACAGGTTTACTTATTCACTTTACTCAGAAAATCATAAGATATGTAAAGGTTTCAGTTTAATATGAACTGTCTCTTAGAAATATTGTTAGCAGTAACCATCTTAACTCAAGAAAACGACTTCAATTCTAATGCATTAAATACTCAATACTCAGGGTTCACCCAAATATATCCGAAAGACTTCTGGGAAAAAGAATCCCTACTCCTCGCTAAAAGACTTCCTATCCAATCGGAGGGAAGAGTTAAACCATGGAATACTTATGCAAGATTCCTGTTATTACGGTTCAGCGGGAGAACCAGTGTTAGATTATCTGACGGTTCGAAAATAACTCCTATCCAGTGGTTATTAGATACTCTATTTTTTCCAGAAATCAGCTATTCATACCCTGTTTTCATTGTGCACGATGAGGTTGTATTAGAATCACTCGGACTAAAAACTCATGGTAAAAAAAGGGACCGATACTCTTATAGAGAGCTAATTCCCATCCGAGATAAATTAATATCCCAATATCTGACTCTTAGAAATATCCCTCCTCAAAAACGGAGTTACATACAGGACCAAACAGTAATCCTCGCCGAAAATATTCTAAGCTACGAAGAAATAATTAATTACCTTGAATTTGCCAATAAAAAAATCTTCATACCTCCTGGAGCATCTTTTTCAAATCTCTATCCCTCTTCGTCAGTAAGTCTTGTAGAACTTATAAAAACCTTCCCCAAGATTAAGAAATCTCTAAAAGAAGAATCCCAAAAATTGTCTCCTGATGAAAGCCAAAAAGATTTATCTGCAATAAAAGAAATACTAAAACAAGTGAGTGAATTGGTACGCTCAGCTGAGCACTTTGCTATTTTACCCCCTCGACAAAATGCATCAGATTTATGGGACTCTCCTATAGGCAATGTTATAGATGTATTCGACCCCGAAAAAGACACTCTACCAGACACAAATATCCTTGAGTTATTTTATGAACTTCAAAATTCTAAAACTGATAAAGCAAAATTTAACTCCACATTTATAACCCTGAGTCAAAGAATTCTTGAAAAATCACAAAACTACAAGGAATACAAAAAAATCCCTCTTGAAGTATCGTATTATGATTTAAACTTACTCTTTTATAGTCAGTGGATTTTCTTTTTAGCAGTCATATTAACTGCTATATGGTGGCTTTTTATAACCAACAAAATCCTTAAATTTTCAGTCTATCTTACTAATTCAATAGGCTTGATGTTCTTAATCTCCGCAATTACCCTAAGATGTATAATTAGGGAACGCCCTCCTGTAACTACTCTTTATGAAACTATACTATTTTCCACAATGGTAGCGGTTGCACTTTCATTGATAGTTGAAAAATTCCACAGAGAAGGCATTCTACTAAGCGTTACCAGTTTTCTTGGTTTATTAGGAGT
>JAOAHN010000007.1 GCA_026415215.1 Candidatus Hydrogenedentota bacterium | reverse complement strand
AAAAAAATCTTGATTCATTGAAGAGTAGAGTGAATGCGGAAGGATGATTATTTAGCATCTTTACAAGTTTTTAATTATGAATTTTCTTACTGCTAAAGTGCTCCCACAACAAATATATTCGTGACCAATGTTTTATATACTAAATAACCTTTGTGGGCTTCTATTTTATTCAAGTATGGGTGGATTAGAAGACATTGTATTTTCTTCACCATCTTTTCGTCAATATCTTAATATATACATGTATTAATAACCTTTACCGGATGTTCCGATTGCATTTCATCCAATCCGAGTGAGCTCAAACCAGGGCGATTGAAAATAACCTATTTTTGAAGATTAACCCCTTTGGGGAGGATGCAAATGTTATTCATACGCTCGTTTCGGGTTTAGTCTTGGTGGGTTCAATATTTCATAGGAGTGGTATAGGAACGGAGGTGTTCAGATGATAAGTGTTGAAGAAATATTATGGGGGCGGTCAGATTAATGTAGAACTCGTGAGAAAAGAACTCCCGACTCGAAATAGTTTTTTAGGTAGCTATCTTACCCATCATAGAAATTAGCAATTTTCTCAATAAAAGATAGATAGTGTAAGGCAAGATCAGGCAATCCGCACTTAATCCAAAATAGGAATTAGGTTTCTGTTTATATACGGGCTATCTGTTATTAGTATCTTTTAGATATTCCTTCCTACCTTGGAGCATCCACTCCCAAAGTGCCTCTTTCCATAGGTATACGCGGAGTTTCTCTTCAGGAGTAGTAGCCAGTTGTTCCGCTTGGCTTATGTATGAACCTAATTCTTTGAGCCTTTCCTCTGTACCGAGGGTAGTCCATGCAACATTCTTCCAGTCTATACCATTTTTCTTGTAATATGGAGTTGGATAGTTATTGGGGTTACAAGCAATTTCCTCTATCTTTAAGTAAAACTTTTTCATAGGCATCTCTGAAGAACCAAAATAGAGTTTGAAGAATTCGTTGATGATGTCGTCTTCGTTTATTGAAGGGTCGTCCCAGATTTTTGTGATAACATAAGATTCAAGCATATCCTGTTCTCCACAAATAAAGATTCCGCGCACACCATCATTAATAAACTTTCTCATAATGTGAGCGGATTCGTGGAGCATAATGTTGGGAAAGCATTTAAACCCACCTACTAACCCCGCTTCCATTGGATGATGATAATAGTTCCAAAGGAAGACAGGTGCTTTTGTCTTTCTTAACCATTCATGATAGAAACGCATGTCGCATTCACGCATTTCTTTGTGGATCGGATAATAACAAGTATGGAGGCATGGGGCAATTGATATATTTGGCTCTAATTCAAAATCTGGGGGAAAGGCATAAACCCAATATGCCAAAGCTACAATGTATTTATCGGGATACGAGCATCTAACCTCTTTAGCCACCGCATTAACGAACGAAAATATATAATTGCTCGCCTCGCCACTGCTGAAGAACCCTGTTTTCTTGCCCCTACCTGAACTGAGGAGCTCTTTACATGCACTGCATCTACAAAAGTTTATATTGTCATCTGGGACTACAGCAAAGTAGTTTCCCACTGCCTTCCAACCCTCTGGGACATCTTTTATCCCTCCAAAGAAATCTTTTGCCATCTGAGCTACTTTTTTAATCAAAATAGAATTTGTATAACACAATTGTGTGCTTGCTTTAGGGCCTTTAGCTTGGTATTCGGGTTCATAAAACACATTCTGAATGGTTTGACTGTGAAATGTATGGTTGCCTGCCCATCTTTCACCGCCTAAGCGGAGTCGACGCCAGAAAAGATATACCTCTTCACGAGTTACAGGTCCCCATTGTTTTTGCATGAAGGGCCACATCCCAGCCCAGAATGCATCTCGATATTTGAGAGCAGGACTTCTTCTGGTATCTACCGCTTTTACGATTAGATGTTTTCTTTGAGGTATGATTACACTGATTCTGCTTGGTCCGTACCAGCGAACCCCACAATAGTGCTCGAGGAAGTGGTATGTGGCATAGCAGGTGCCTTGGTCATCATAAACACCAGGTAGTTCTAAAATTTCTCCTTTACTACGCTCGGGAAGTCCAACCGTTTTCCAATAGTCTATTTTGTGTCTGGTATCCTCAAGTGTGTTCCCACAACTCATAGGCCTACCGAGTTCCCTCCTGCTTGCCTGGGTATTTTCCCAGTCTCTTCCCAATAAAATTAGATTATTCCCCCGAAAAGCAATAATATATTCTTGCGGAGGGAGTTCACTGCCTCTAAATCCGAGCTCTGCTGAAAAGCGGTTATCTCCTACAAGAATTAACCTGCCTGAAATTGGTTTGCTATCGACTCTTATGGGAACTTCTACACCTGTTATTTTAAGAAAGTGGAACTGTAACTCCAATGCGGAGAGAACCGCGGAAGAAGTAGGGTCAGATGACGAAATCACAATAGTTGCATTCGGTTTGTTACCTTTTACTATCTCGAATTCCTCGTTAGCTTCTGCAAAACTTTGAGGAATAAAGGTAAATATAGAGCAAAAAAGGATAAAAAGGGGGTGTGAAAAATATTTGGGTGATTCTAATATGTTCATTTCATAATATTCTTGTTAGTAATCCACATTTATTTAGGAATTTTTATAAGATAGACTATCCATGTTAAACATTCTGTTTCAGAACTAAATACAACTTTCTTGAGCACTTGCATGTCTTGTGAGAGGGTATAATTTTGATTTTTTTCATAACAATTTTATAATCTTGTAGCTCATACCCCCACCATCTGGTAGACAAAAGTAAAAAGGAAAGCTAATGATGAGAAATGAAAATAAGATTGTTTATAAGGAGGGACTAAAAGGAGTCATCTGCGACTGGGCGGGGACTGCGGTAGATTTTGGTTCCTTGTCACCTGTCTCCGCGTTTGAGGAGGCTTTTAAAGATTTTGGACACGAGGTTACGCGTGACGAGATTCGGCAGTTTATGGGCATGTATAAGAAGGACCACATTCGTGAGCTATTAAAGCTTACTCGAGAGCGGTTCAGAAAAAATTTCGGTCGCTATCCTACAGAAGAGGATGTAGAATTTATCTATGGCAAATTTGAACCCGCTTTGATCAAGATTATCCGGGAATACAGCAAGCCAATTAAAGGGGTGGTAGAGTTTTCTAAAGAAATTAGAAAGATGGGATTGAAAATAGGGTCGACAACGGGATACTCAGAGGAGGTAATGAGAATTGTAGTAGAGGAGGCCAGTGCCAATGGTTACTCTCCTGACTTTTGGAGTATGCCGAGGGAAGATGTTCCTGGGAGACCCTATCCGTTCATGATATACGAAAATGCCATTGCACTCAGAATCTACCCGATGTCCGCAATTGTAAAAATTGGGGACACCGTGAGCGATATTCAAGAGGCACATAATGCTGGATGCTGGAGTATAGGTGTAGTGGTAAGTGGTAATGAGTTGGGTCTTTCTGAAGAGGAAATTGAGGAGATAGACCCTGCATTATTAAAGACCCGTGTAGAGAAAGGATATAACACACTGAAAGAGGCGGGTGCTCATTATGTAGTTGATGGAATATGGGATGCTTTGCCTGTTATAGAGGAAATTGACCAAAGGATTCGTAGTGGAGAGCAACCTTAAAATAAGTTAAGAGGCTATGTAAATAATGGATGGAAACTCAAGCGATAATTTCGATGTAAATTTGGTTCCAGATAACCCATACCTCCTACTCACCCCAGGTCCCTTAAGCACGAGCAAGGGTGTTCGTGCTGTGATGTTTCGGGATTGGTGCACTTGGGATGATGATTACAACTCTATCGTTCAGGAGATTCGAAAAGAACTGGTAGAAATAGCGACAAACAGGGGAGAATACACCTGTGTTTTAATGCAGGGTAGTGGAACTTTCTCTGTGGAATCTGCTATTGGGACTATGATGCCCAAGGAGGGGGGAAAACTATTAGTTTTGGTTAATGGTGCTTATGGAGCGCGGATTGTAGAAATAGCAAAGTATCTGAATATCCCTTGTATAGTTCACAACAGTGGAGAATTAGATCCGCCAGATTTAGAGAGGCTCGAGGATACTCTAAAAAATGATACGAATATCACTCATGTAGCAGTTGTGCATTGTGAAACAACCACAGGAATATTGAATCCCATAGAAGATATTGGAAGAATTGTTAAGGGATATGAGAAGAAATTTTTTGTGGATGCTATGAGCAGTTTTGGTGGGATCCCATTTGATGTAGGAACTCTCTCTATAGACTTTTTAGTATCCAGTGCGAATAAGTGTATTCAAGGGGTGCCTGGATTCGGTTTCATTATCGCTAAAGTAGAGGAATTTCAAAAGTGTGCAGGTAACGCCCGCTCTCTAAGTTTAGATGCTTACGCCCAATGGGAAGAAATGGAGAGAAACAGAGGGAAATGGCGTTTTACATCACCGACGCACACTGTCCGTGCTTTTAAGCAGGCTCTGAAAGAACTCAGAGATGAAGGAGGTGTGAATGCAAGATACAATCGCTATAAGGAGAACCACAAAATCCTGGTGGAAGGTATGGAATCATTAGGATTCAAAACTGTGATCAAAAAAGAATGGCAAAGTCCTATAATTACTTCTTTTTACAGTCCCAATGCGGAAAAGTATGATTTCAAGAAATTTTATGCACTGCTCAAGTCAAAAGGATTTGTAATATACCCGGGAAAACTTACAGCGATTGATGCTTTTCGCATTGGAAATATAGGTCACATCTTTCCCGAGGACATAAAAAGATTACTAAAAGCCATAGAAGAATCTATTTTCTGGTAAAACTAAGTTTCGAGCCTTAGTTAGCTCGGGAATTATATTCCTGAATCAGTAGGTAACTAAGTTAATAAAAGGAACTTATCGCCTTAGACCCTGTAGTTTAATAGAACATCTGCTATCCTACCCACACTCCCATTTTTTCTGATATAAAAAGATTTTTGAGTGATAACATTGTTCGTATCGGTTTTAGTATTAGTGTCTTTGTAATCGAGAGAGATTCTTTCTATTCCAGCTTGTTGGAGTGTTATAAGTTCATCTTGGGTACTTACTCCATCTCCATTATCTCGCCAGAGAACAAGTTGATGGTAGTGTGCATCCTCTGGTCCGAGGAATCTATCTCCGTTAGAGTCGAGTTTCTTTAACTCTTCAAAGCCATTTTTAGCTCCCCACTGATCACCAAAAAGTTCTAATCCGTTATCTATTCTACTGTTCCCGTTCCTATCCCAAGCGAGGAATGCGTCTCCCCCTTTGATCCATGCAGTTTGGACAGGTTTACCTGTCCCACTTATGTCGAAACGCACGCCGTCCTCTATAGATGTAAGCTCTATGCCGTCCTCATCGAGGTCAATTACTACAGGGTCTTGTTGTTGGTCTAATCTCTGCACTGCAATTTGTATTTCGAGACTCATCTCGAACCTGAATTCCATCTGAAAGCTAAAAGAAAGTTCAGATGAAGCTTGCGAGGAAGATAGGAAAGTAGAATTACTATTACCATCATTATTTCGAAGTTGAGGAAATAATTTTTCCAACCATTGATTCAAAAATCTATCAATGAATTCTTCGAATCTTTCATTATCTCCGAAATTTGAAAAGATATCTCTCAATTGTTGAAGAAGCTCATTTAGGTCTTGAGAGTTCCCTGCGCTGAGTAGGCTATTAGTTATACGAAGCAGTTTGTCAAAGGTTTCTGGAAGGTCTGGTAGGTTCTCACTCGCTTGCTGAAAACCGATTAAAGCCTCTGATGTAATGCTTCCTCCTATCTTGAACTGCATAGCAATTTTTTGACGAATTTGAAGAAATGTTTCTGATTGAGCGGTAGTTAGCTTCTCTGACAAACTTGAGGTGCTTTTAGCAAATTTTAGAAATATCTCTTCAGAAGTCGTATAGGAAAAATTGAACTCGAGTTGTTGGTAATCTTGCATTTCTACTTTCTTACCGAGAAGGGCTTGTATTTCATTAATTTTCTCTGCAAGCGAAACATTTTCAGAATATGTAGGTTGTTTTATATCTTTACAATTACTGGATTGGGAGGAGCACTTATCTATTTGAGCCTCTCGGAGACCGTTATTTCTCTCTCTGACCTCTGGGGAAGCTCCAGTCAACAAATTAGGAATAGGTTCAAATCTTCTTGGACCGAGAGGATTGGTATTTAGATGGGGATATAGACCACCACCCCTTACGCTTTCAGCGCCCATGTGCAACTTCCTTGTAAAAGTGACTTCCTTTTAAAAGGTCCAAATATATTATCGGCAGAGTTAGTTAGAATCTTTAGAAAAAAATATCTAATAGTTAGCGGTGGGGGGAGTGTATTAGTGCAAATGCCTTAGAGTTAGCCATAAGGTAGAGAGTTTTATTTAGTTCTGCACGGGTGTTGATTAAGTTAAGCGTGGTAGCAAGTTCAGGTTTAAAGGCTAATGCCCATCTTAAATCTTCTTCTCTGATCAACAGAAATATAGGGCTCTCAGAGGTTAACTTATTATAGAGATCGTTGAGTTTGGCTTGGAGCAACGACTCTAATTGAGAGAGAAGGTTTTTTGTTTCTTCCGTATCTACAGAGTTTTTTACACTGTCCAGAGCTAATCTGAGAGCGTTTAATTCAGTATCTGTAAGTTTTCCTAAATTTGAGATAGGAACTTTCTCAACCGCCTTTTTGAATTCTCTATGAATCTTTGTAACTATCTCCAACTTTTTATAAGGAATGTTGCTTCTAACAATTATTCTATCAAGGTCACGCTCCCCTAAAAACGGCACTATAAAATGTTTTGCATAAAAAGTATACTCCTCTTCCTCAAAACCGAAGCTATAAGCCTCGTAATATCTATTTTCTTCCGCAAGTTTCCTCAATGGTTCACAAAACTGGCGAACCGACTTTATCTGATTTACTGAGGGCATAACAACCAGACCTATGATAACAAAATATATTGAGGCATGTTGTGGAATTTGAATTAGTAAAGAGCGAGAAGAAGAGGATTTTTTGTAGTAAGCAATAATAGTATCAACAATAGCGATGGTGCCTACTATTGATAGTAAGAGCCAAGAGGGATTCCAGATTTTTGCAAATGCTGATAAAATGACTCCGTGTGGAATCAACGCAAGAGATATCAGAGTTATAAGCCAAAGTAGCCTCTGTAAATTCCGCCAGCGTGGTGTAGATATAGAGTCATCATCAAAATTTTCAAGGCTATACGCAGTTAGTATGGCAATTGTCGGGAATATAGGAAGAAGATAAACAGCTCTTTTGCCTATGGCAATAGAGAAAAAGACAAAGGCCGGGACTATCCAGTATAGCAGGAATCTTATGTTCGAATCGGAACCTTTGTTTTTCCACACGAATGGAATTATCCATAGGAGAAATAGTGACCAAGGAAACATGTCCACAGGCACTGTGATGAAGTAATACCAGGGTGGTTGAGGATGAGATACTCCGAGCAGAAACCTGCCGAGTGTTTGCTTGAACAAATCAGAACCAACGACTTGAGTAGTTTCCACATTGAGTTCAGTAGAGCCAGTCCATCTTGCGTACATATACCATATTGTATATGGCAGAGCAACAATCAAAAGCCCCTGTAAGGGTTTCATCTCTATGAGAAGCATTTTTGCGAGTATGTATTTTTTCTCTTGGACTGTAGCTATTGCACCTCCTTCTAATCTTTGTCTTCGCCAAAGGATAGTTCGTTTTTCCATTGCTAAGTAAGTAATTAAGAACAAGACGGGAAATACGAGTGTTCCAAGACCTTTTGAAAACAAGGCACCTGCAATAGAAACATAAAATGTGATTAACCAGCCTAACTTCCTCTCATTGGATTCTTTTAATTCTCTTTCCCAGCGGTAAAATGCATACAGTGATAGGGTGAGCAAAAAAGATAGGAGCATATCTATTTGTCCAAACCGTGCCTGCCACCATACTCGTTGCATAGTGATAAAAATTATCGCTGAGAGCCAAGCAGTCCGCCGATTAAATAAGTTTTTCGCCAAAAGATACACTAATATTGAGGTTGCAATTCCTGAAAATAAAGAAGGGAGCCTCGCCGAAACTTCAGTAACATCTCCGAAAGGGGTAGAGAATAAAACAATGCACCACATAAACAAAGGAGGTTTTTCAAGATAAGGAATGCCATTTACCCGTGGGACAAGGTAGTCTCCTGAAGCCATCATTTCCCTTGCTACTTCTGCGTATCTTGGTTCATCTGGAGACCATAAATCGTATCCCCCTATATTAACTCCAAAGATAATCAACCCCCAAAAAGAGATAATCATAAGGTCGAACCAAATAGGCTTCTTTATCTCGTCTCTTTCACCAAACAAAATATCTCTCCCACTCTTTACTTTATGCGCACTATGTCGAGGTATACACCTTTCCTCGAAGAAGTATATTAAAATAGTATACAAAAAAATAAACGATACTTGAGAGTTTCAAACTGATTAAAAATATAAAATGGGGCAATTGGAAATTGCCCCATACAAAAGTTGTAGTGGAAGAGTAAATTTATTACATACCTTGGATCTCTACCACAGCACCGACACTTTCTAATTCCTCTTTGAGCTTCTTTGCTTCCTGCTCATTTACATTTTCTTTGATGACCTTTGGCACTGCGTCTACTAGATCTTTAGCCTCTTTCAAGCCCAGCCCTAATAGGTCCTTTACCTTCTTAATTAGGTTAATTTTCTGCTGTCCTTGCTCTTTAAGGATTACCTTGAAAGCAACAGGACCTTCTTCTTTTGCCTCAGTGCCCGCACCTGCACCTGCACCGGGCATCATCATAGGCATAGCCATCGCCATAGGAGCAGAAGCAGTAACTCCAAATTTCTCCTCGAGAGCTTTTACAAGTTCGCTCAACTCAAGGACATTCAATTGAGCAATTGCATCAATTATCGACTGTAATTTCTCGGACATGGTTAAACCTCCTTTGTAATTGTTTATTTTTCTTTACAAAAAATCTTGTTTAAGCTGTGCTTTGTTCTTCCTTCTTTTTCCTAATTTCATTGAGCACGGTGACGAGATTTCTCGGCACAGCGCTAAGTGTATTAACAAGGTTACGCAACGGGCCTAAAATAGCACCTATCACTTGAGACTGGAGCACCTCCTTAGGTGGTAGATTCGCAAGACTTAAAACTTGCTCCTTCGTAAGAGGTTTTCCTTCAAGAACACCACCTACTATTTGGACTACTGGCACTTCCTTTGAAAACTCTCTTAAGATTTTTGCAGGGAGTACTGGATCATTGCTAAACGCCCAGGCAGTTGGTCCGTCCATAAGATCCGCAGCTTTTTCAGCGCCTATCTCCCGAAGAGCAATACGCCCAAGAGTATTCTTATAGACTTTATATTGAACTCCTGCTTGGCGCAATCGTTTTCTAAGTTCAGTGTCCTGAGCAACATTAATGCCCTTAAACTGTGTCATCACCACTATTAAATTTGACTTCAATCTATCCTTAATTTCCTGAACAGTCTTGATTTTTTCCGGTGTAGGCAACTTATTCACCTCCTTTCACTTCATTTGGTTAAATGAAAAAACCCGTGCCGCCGAGAAAGGCTACACGGGTATACGAATTCCAAACCCTATTGTTGCAAATTTTCTATTTGAGTTTGTTATTCGTGCCTCTCGGCTGGCGACATTAAGGTTCTCTACGAACCGCCAACTGTCTTCGATGCACGGTAAGGATTATATCAGTAAAATAAAAGGTAAATCAAATAGAAATTTGATAGCCCTGGAAATTCGAAGTATACTTTTTCCGAAAGTAGGACTATTTTAAAACATCTTTTCAGGGCAAGGGTTTAGTTCATTTGGGTGATAACAAGATAAAACTTGATGAATGGGATTTATTTATGTGCTAAAATATAAATGAAACAAGTTACAAGTTGTAAAGGAACGCAAATGTCGCAAAAAGGTAGATATGTTTTTCCATTATTTCTCGTCTTTTTACCTTTTTTGGCTTTTTCTGATATCCCGAGAATATTATTAATTGGAGATAGTTGGACAGCAATACCTTGGAATATGGATCCACCCGCTCTGAGGTCTGTTCTCCTTAGACCAGAGTGGGTTCAGAATTTAGGCGGTAGATATGTGGAAATTGGCGATCTCGCTTTGAGAGCAGGCACTGCAAGTGAATGGGATACTGACCAACTTAAGAATGAAATCACCCAGAAACTTAATGAGTATCCTACTATTGATATAGTGCACATCAGTTTAGGAGGAAACGATATCAATGTTGCTTGGAAATATCATCATTCTTGGGAACAGATAAATAGCTTACTTGACGCTACAACTCAACATATTCGAAATGTCGTCCAGCATTGTTTGAGTGTAAGACCTAACATCAGAGTAGCCATCTGTGGTTATGACTACCTAAACATTTCCGAGGGTTACACATGGGGAACATATACCAACCCATTTAATCCTTTCGATGTAATAATTTATGTGGCGGGGATTGAACAACCTACCCAGTTAGCTCTGTTGATTTGGGAGGTTCCTGTAATAGTATTTAATCCCCAATATCCGTGGTTGGGATGGACAACAATTCAGCAAGTTGGTGAATACCAAGCTCATCTAAACAATGTATTCATCGAGTTGGAAAGAAGGAAAAAAGACCTTGCTATCAGCATGGACAGAGTGGAATATATTCATAATCTGGGATTAATGCAAGCAAGAATGGGGATACCGAGTTTGGGAATAGGACAAAATTATTCCATTTTACCTTTAGGTCCTTCCGAAAATTACAGTAATTTCCCTGGGGGCTATGCTAATCTGTTTTCTCCCAGACAAGCAATGGGGTCAAATAGTAGGGGGGAACTCGACCCTATACATCTCAACAGTACTGGGTATATATACCTTATGGAAAATGCAGTGGCTCAAGTCTATGCACGATGGCTAAGTGATTCTACCCCGCCTTTTGTGGATGCGATCTTGCTCGGCTCTGACAATCCACCTGTGGGGAATGAGGTGATGTTTGTAGTGAGATTTTCGGAGAATGTGAGAGGTGTTGATATAAGTGATTTCAGGTTAGATGCAAGAGGCACCATATCAGGTGCAAATATTTTAAGAGTGGAAGGTTCAGGAAATGAGTATAGGGTTTACGCCTCTGTACCTACAGGTAATGGTTCCTTAAGTATAGACCTAATTGATAATGACACTATATATGATGATGTTTGGAATCCGCTCGCGGGTATGGCGGATGGCTCCTTCGTTTATGGACAGTATTATGTTATCGGTACAGGTGAAGGAGGTGGAGGCGATGTGCCATCGAATTGTCCACTACTTCCGATATTAGACCAACAGGGGAGGGATTTGTATCTTCTCTTGGGCATGTTCTGGGAGTTTGGAGATTTCGACAACAATGGTATGGTAGATTCTTGGGAGGTAGGTCCACTTGCAGAAGTGTTTTGTAATCCAGCGCATCCGCTTCACTTTGAACTAATGAATGCGTACAATACTACTCTAAGAGGAATAAGATCTGAACCAACTTATGCAAGTCTACTTCAGCCTGTAGAACATCTTCTTACATCTCTGCTTTTGCTCCATTCTTCTATGTGCTCTGCAGTAAAGAACGGTCTAAGTGCGGTTTTGACCAAACCTTACATTCCATTTGTTATTAACAGATTTGGCTCTTGGATAGAGCCTTTCAATCCTGATACTGACATTGACCTCGATGGACTCAATAACAGGACTGAATATAACGAAGTTATGAATTTGGGATTGCCTTGGTCAACGCGTGAGAATTATATATCTGCGGTCTTAACTCCGAAGTGTCCTGAAGGCATAAAATCTGAATTTGCCAAATCTCTGGAGTATCTATACAAACTGAGAATAAATATTCCTTTCCAAGAGCCTATATGTCTTATCTGTAAAGATCCATTCACTACTGATTTAGATGGTAATGGAATCATAGACTATGCTCAGGCTCTGCTTTTAGACCTCATCCTCGCATGTCAAAACACTCAAAATTACGGAATCGTTGCATATTGTTGGGGTTACAACAATCTTATAATTAGAGGATACTTAGACCTATTATGGAGGGGAATGTCAAAGAAGTATTGGGGACTACCTGTGGAACAGGGAATAGGCCTGGTTGTGGATTTGGGGAAGGTAGAGAAAGCTTTGACCGGCTTAGCTACACTGGGCGAACCTACAAGTCTGGCGGGGATTAAGGCTTTCTTCGATAGTGCTAACCAGTATCTTGATCCCCAAGACAGGTTTGAAGTAGATATTTCCCTATTTGAAACCTCTGCTCAAACGGTAGTAGGCTCACGAGGAGATGCCGATGGGGATGGTATATGTAATCTTTCCGAGTATAATGCAGTTACACATGATATATCCGGTTTAGCGCAATTTTCAGCTAATGCATTGAATTCTGCTGTGAGATTAAATGGAGGTGGGTGTGATGGTATTGAATCTAATAATGGTGAGGAACCAACAAACTGTCCCATTTTAGATGCTATAGATGAACAGGGCAGAATTTTGTATCAAATACTTCCATTCCTTGATAACTGGAATTCCGAAGATTGGGACAGTAATGGGTTAATAGATAGCTGGGAGTGTGCTTTATTGGCTTATATCTTGTGTGACAGCTCATCTCAATATTACACAGAAGCAAGGAAGAAATTTACAGGAAATATTCAAAGGCTTAGACGGGATTCTCTTTATAGCTATGTAAGAGACTTTGAACAGCTCTTATGCTTGTTGATGACTGTTAGTCAGACATTTGCAGACAGGATTAAAGAAGACTTAGGCTTGACAGGTTATTACTACTCCTTCAAACTTCCTCCGGTTAACGGCGAGGAGATTTGTGGTGCCGGTGGTGACCCTGATGATGATACGATAACTAACTTTATGGAGTATAAATATGTAAGAGCAATGGGAGGAACAAGAGAAGATTATGTAAGATTAGCTCTTACACCTGCTAACTTTAATTTAGATAGATGCGAAAATTTGTGCGACCCGAACCAACCTTTATGTTCTCCTGTAGACTTTGACACTCTTATGAGGAACTTACAGAGAAGGATAAGAGAACTCGGATATGCTGATAAACTGGGAGGATATTCATTTGACCCATCAAGCACAGATATAAATGGGGGTATAAACGAAACTGAAAGGAAGATATACCCGAATGGTATTTTGGATAGCGATGAATTCGCATTGGTTAACTATTTAATGACAAGAAACGATTTAGGAGAGATTTCGCAATTAGTCTGTGCTGGATGGGAAAATAATGTAGCACAAATGTATGCTGATCTTGGTGGAGCCTCGGGTCTCATAAATGTGCTCGCTCCTGAGATGCATAAGATTCTTGCGGGGTATATGTTGCTCGGTGATGAGAATTCTGTGGCAATACCAATTCGAGCTCTTACCTCCGCAGTAAACGCAGAAGGAGTTGATCTGGGTGTAGTTGTGCCTGATGTGGAAAACTATGTCCGATTGCCTCAAGTATTGAGTTACTATGCGGATCCAGATGGGGATGGCTTTACTAATATTGAGGAATACGAGTGTTTCAGATTTAGGAGTAGATGCTGTTACTTAGTCTATGCAGTGGACAATAACACTTTCCCAGATTCATCAAATTGCTTGTTAATCGGAGATGAAGGAGAGGGAATATCAGAGGGAGAAGGGAGTTCATCGGAAGAAGGTGAGGGAAACAGTGAAGGGCTCGAGGAGGGAGCTAATGAAGGAGAAGGCTTATCAGAAGAAGAACATCCATTTGACTGTAGGGTAGAACCTTGTGAAGTTATCTGTGATGCAGAAGAGCCTTTTGTAGGTCTGTTTGAAAATTCCCTCGTGGCAATATATGAAAATTCTTTGGTTGATGAGGATCCGAATACATCTGATCTGGATCAAAATGGAATTATCGACAGGTATCAAGCAAGGTTAGTAGATTTTATTCTTGCTGATAATACCTCTTCGATACATTGCTGTGTGAAAACTGCCTTTGAGTATAACCTTGCTGTCGCGGAGATATGGGCAAATGATGTTCAGCGTGTACAGCCAATTGTATTTTTACTGATACCTAAAGAGAAGTTTGTTCGAGCTGTGGCGGGTGTAATGACTATAGGAGAAAGGGCTACCATTGAAATTATAACTAACGCTATTCAGGAATCGCCTGTTCCAGTGCCATTGCTGGAACCTGAAGATTTTGACCTATCCGCTGAGAGGTTCCTCGCTTATTACGGGGATGTTGACATGGATGGTGTTTGTAATCTTGGTGAGTATAATTCTTCTAACAGTCCAGAGGTCTTCATTAAAAGAGCCTGCAACCCACAGATCACCGAAGACGGTGGAGGTTGTCCACCTTGTGTTGAAGGGGAAGTAGATGGAGAAGTTTTAGAAGGTCTCGTAGAGGGTTATATAGATGGCGAAGTAGGCCCAAGTGAGGGAGATGTAGAAGGTAGAATTGAGGGAGAGCCTAATGAGGAAGGTGAAACTACGGAGGGAGAAAGCGGTGATTGTTATCAGTATCCTGCAGAAGGGTTGCCTATAAGAATCGAGGATGGTGTGAGGATAAGCTCTCCAATATTTGTGGATAGAGATTTTCAGATTAGCGAGATAGAAGTAGGTGTCCGACTTACACACGAATCTATTGGACAAATCACATTGTGGTTAGAATCACCCCACGGGAGCAGAATTTATTTGGCTTCACGCATAGGAGGAGACTACAACGGCGGTTTCGACAAGGTGGTTTTTGATATGAATGCACCTCAATCAATCACAAATGCATCACCTCCTTATACTGGTAGATATAAGCCAATGGGAAGTTTCGATTCTTTATTGGGAAGTTCTTCACAAGGGGTATGGCGATTAGTAGTATTCGACTGGATTTCAGAGAAAACAGGAAGGTTAGTTGAGTGGAGAATAGTTTTCAATGGTTCCTGTGAGTTTCAATGGGGAAGTTCCTCTCATGAGGATAATAGACTTTGGCACTCAGCAGATACTAATAGAAACTGGCGTATTGAGCTAACTGAGTTATTGCGGGTAATCCAATTCTTTAACTCTGGAGGATATCATCTTGAGGATAACACGGAAGACGGATATGCACCAGGAATTAATCCGGAGAAGGTAGGACTTCCTCACCACTCTGATTACAGTCCACAAAATTGGCGAATAGAGCTAAGTGAACTACTTAGGCTAATACAATTCTTCAATTCTCCTGATGGCTATTCGAGATCATTGGGAAGTGAAGATGGTTTTACCTTTGGTTCTTCGGGGTCAAGAGACTTTATAAAGTAGAGCACAATCAAGGTAAGGCAACTTTATATTTTTACAGACCTAAGCAGATGTGTATTTTATTTTTGCCTCAGTTATCCTCTTAATTAGTTCACAGTGTTTACAATCTCGGCTCCCTCAGAGCATTTTAATTCATAATATTTCCTTTGTATATCAGATGGATTATGTAGAATGTTGGCAGGATGATAGCATCAGATTCATCCTAATGCATACTACCCGCCTGCAACCCGGATGTAGCTTGCAAAATCTAAAAGTTCTCTCTGGTTAATTCTTTTAAGATTTCTTGCGATTACAGGTGTTCTCTAACTTTCCGGGCTTGTATTTTTCATCTATTCTATACCTGCTACCTTTTAGAATTAGTGTGCTAACCCATAAGTTGGAAGGAATTTTTCAGTGGTGCCTTGGGTTAAAGTATTATTCGTTCGCATCTCTGAGAGGGCTTTATCTATAATAAATCGGAATTTCACTCGCAAATGAGGTTCACCTCTGAATAGCTAAGGTATATTTGAGGGTAATTTATATTATGGGCCACTTATTTAGAATATTGACTACTTTAGGTTTTGTAGGTGTATTATTAATCACCCTTTTTTCTTACTCCCAAGATTCGGTTACCGAGTCGAGAAGAAATGCGATAGTAAATGCAGTTGAAAAAGCGTCTCCTGGTGTAGTCGCTATCAATGTATTAAAATACCAAACAGATGAGTTAGACCCGTTTTTTGAGCTCTTTGGGTTTCCTATTAGGAGACGAGCAACTATTGGAATCGGAAGTGGATTTATATTCAGACCCGATGGATACATATTGACCAATTACCATGTGCTTGAAAATGCAAGTAAAATAGAATCTGTTACTCTGCCGAGCGGGAGAAAGTTAGAGGTGGAGGTTATAGGTGGTGATTACCGCACAGACATTGCGGTGCTGAAGGCAAAAGGGAGTAACTTTCCATACATTCCAATGGGTAATTCCGATGATTTACTAATAGGAGAATGGGTGATAGCAATTGGAAATCCGTTTGGAACTTTTATGAGTGACCCAAGACCTACTGTTAGTGTGGGAGTAGTATCTGCAGTTCATAGAAGGGTCAGCAGAAGTGTTACTGGTGGCGAGAGATTGTATCAGGATTTAATCCAGACTGATGCGGCAATAAATCCGGGCAATAGTGGGGGACCATTAGTAAACTGCAAGGGAGAGGTAGTCGGAATTAACACTATGATATTTTCTAAAACGGGAGGCTATCAGGGGGTGAGTTTCGCTATCCCTATCAATAGGGCAAAGAGAGTAGTAGAAGAAATTATTCAATTCGGAAGGCGTAGAGATCCGTGGTTTGGACTCAAAGGTGAGTCTTTGGACTCATTAGACCCCAGACTCCTTCGAGAATTAGGTATTACTATATCGCAAGGGGTATTTGTGACACGGATACTAAAAGAGAGTCCAGCTTATAGAGCAGGTTTGCGACCAGGTGATGTTATTATTGAAATAAACAAACAACCTGTTGAAGATCCGCTTGATGTAGATTTCATAAATTGGGATTTGTTTGTAGGTGACAGTGTAACTATGAAGTTTTTCCGAGATGGGAAAATCCACACAATCGTGTTTAATGTAGAAGAAATTAATAAATAGATTACATGGAACCCAATATATCCTTCAAAAAGGGAGTGGAAAAAATTAATTTGACTTTTTGCAAGTTCCCTTCACTTCAAAATGGGCAACCGATAAAATTCTAATCGGTAGTTTTTAAAGAATATATACAGGCTCTCTTACAAAGTGCTCTCAAAATAATCTATCTGATATCACATCTACTTTCACTCCAGAAAAGAATCTCATAACTTTTTATATCAAATGGGGTGAAGAGAATATATCTGGTGTTTACTCAGGTTTTGTATTTTAATCCTGGAGTCTTCGTCGTAGTGTCCTCAATAAGATGGTTGAAAATATCAACACCGCCCCAGAGAAAATCCAACTCTCTCTCCAACCGGGAGTATTATAGTAGAATTCTATCTTATGGGAACCTTCAGGTGCTATTACACCTCTGAAAATCCCGTTTGTCCGATACAGTTTTGTATCAACGCCATCAATCTTAGATTTCCACCCCATCGCATAAGTATCAAGTAGAACAAGAAAACTATCCTTCGGAGCAGAAACATTCACTACTACATGTTCAGGTGAGATCTCGTCTACTATAGCTGAGCTCTCATAAGAAGATTCTCCCTGCCCTATGTTTGGTAGGCCTTCTTCAATAATACATATATTAGAAAGGTCCACTTCTTTGTTGAGTATATTATTTAGAAGGCTTTCGAAATTTTCTTCTTTCTTTAGATTAGAAACGATGTAAGCCCTCGGCAGGAATTGTGGGTTCTCTCTTAGTTCAATATTGGGAAACTTTTCTATTGGGCGCCAGCCTTCTTCTGAAGTAATTGATTTCTCTCCCTTTCTCTTCTCGTTACATACCCATCGCACCCCACTTGCGGTAAGGAGTGGCAGATTTAATTCAGTGTTTGAACCCATAGCCTGAAGCCAACGCTTATGTCTCTCGGATGTGAATTCCCATTTCCCATTTACAAGTTGCCATTTTACATCCATTCCTATGTTTTCAGAGCAGAAAATAGTTTGCTCATCTACATTTCGCAAATAGGTTCTCCCTATAGCGGTAAAGTTTTTTAGGTCCCTGATAGTAGTTGACTTGCTTTCTATGAGTTTTATAGTAGATGTGTAACTAATAGGAATTGATTGCCTAAGAGGGTAGAAAAGTTCCAAGAATATAATCAATGAGGTTATGATGCATCCGACAGCTTTTAGCCAATTAAACCTGAGTAACGAAAGTATTAACATAGTAAATAAGTATATGCTGAGAATTCCCTTAGCCCAAATGTTTCCAAAAAAAATTATAAGGATGGAAGAGACAACCAAGGTGAGGATAGAACCCCATATATATGGTGAAGTAATGTCACTGCCTTTTAGGAAAGTTCTGTTATAGCCTATTGAAAATAAAAGCAAGAAAGATTGGATAAGAATGATACTTGACCCTATGCGGAGGCTACGAGCAATTCTGAGGTCGAGATAATACAAGCTTATACACAAGCCTATTATTATCAATAGGTAAAATGCGGATTTCCTACTCTCCCTATCGAAGAATGCAGGAATAAGCACAGTAAGAGGTATCAATCCTAAATAGAAAATCGGTACCGAGTTAGTATCTGAGTTTGTAATAGGGTAAATTAACTGGTATAAAACCGTATTAAGGGAGGAAGGAAATGATTGATTTATAGGAATGCTTTCCAAACTGAGCCATCGCATTACATTTTTATCCCCCTCGGTAAGAACCCATATGAGAGAAGGAAGCCATGAGAAAGCGGTGATTCCTATACCTAAAACCAGGATAATAAATATCACAAAGAAAGGATAAACCTTTTTTTCTCTTGGCGAGAAATATAACTTTCTAAGCAGAAGAGGTATAACTACCGTAAACCCTGCACCAGCGAGGATGCATTCAAAGCTCCCCGAAAGAATGAGCATACACCACGATACGAGAAGGACTACAAAGCTTCTAATACTTCTCAATTCAAGAGATATCAGAACGCTACTTGTGAGCAAACTCAACCAAATGCATCCATTTAGAAAAGTCAGAGAAAGTTGAGCCCAAACTGTAAATCCAGAGAATATCAATGCGATAGAACCCGGTATTAGAGCAAGAAAATTTACACCCCATACTCTCCCCCAGATGATGAAGCTGATTCCGAGGAGAAACATTCCGAGTAAGACTGTCATTTGATACGCTTCAGCAAAATTAAAGAAATAGAAAAATAAATTTAGAGGTTGGAACAGACCGGTTCGAGGCTCTATTAAGTAAGGATGTCCACATAGTTGGTAAGGGTTCCAGTGAGGAAATTCTCCAGATTTTACTCTTTCGACACCGTATTTAAATATAGGACCCCACACTGAGTAATGCTTCAGAAATCTCTCACTTCCTTCCAGTGGTTGTCCTAAATAAATAGACGGTTCCCAGTATAACCGCAGAATGAGGATTAGAAAGATCCCGCTAAAAAGAGTGGGAAGTAATGGGAAGCGAAAGTACTCATATTTATCTGAGTTATTAGCCATAACTTTTTATAAAGTCCTTTTTATCTATCGGAGATTTCAACTAACCATAATAAAATGATAATATCTTATCTACTATTTTTAATGAAATATAAACATATATTGTAAAAGCTCGATAGTGTTTTATGTCAGAAAATCCAGTTGTTAGTGTAGTGACCATTGGTAGTAATATAATCCCCTATTTGTCCACTTGGTTTCTCCACTTAGAACAACAAGACTATCCCCTCGGTAAGGTTGAGTGGATAATAATATCAACAAAGGATACACCTGAAGAGATTAAAAGAGTATATAACTTAATAGAGGGATCGCCTCTTAAGGTGAAATATTACTTCTTCCCCAACAAAACTACCAGAGAATGTTGGGACATAGCCCTCCGAGAAGCAGTAGGGGATTTAATACTGACCAGTATTTGTGATGTAGTTCCTTCTCCTAATTGGATTAGCGCTCATGTAAAAACTGCAGAAGAGTATGGAGGAAACGCCTGCATTGGGGGTATAGTGCTACCCCATCCCAAGATTCATCCCAAGAGTATCACACGATGGTTTCTTCCAGAGGATGCTCCCCCAACTCTTGCCAAATCCGCCAATGGTAATATTTTATTCTCTTTTAGTATTGCAAATTTTTCATTTCCTCGTGAGCTCGCTTTGTCTGCTGGTGGATTCAACAAAAATTTCGTGTTTGAGGAATTTGCAGAGGTAGAACTTGCAAAGAGGCTAACACTTAGAGGTGTTAAGTTGGTTGTAACTGAAGATGCAACAGTATGGGCTTGGAAGGGTTGTAGTTATTTAGATTCGTGTAAGTATCACTATAGGAGAGGTTATTCGATGAGGACATATCTCAACTTATACCCCGAAGATTACTCTATACAATGGAAATACAAAGTTAGATGGAGTTTACCGAAAAGTGTCCTATACTTTATTACGATTCCCTTTTCTCATCGATTGTGTACTAAGTTGCCGGAGGATAGCAAAAACTTGCATCGCATGTATGTGAGATTGTTCAGGTATTGGCGAGCGAAAGGATTTCTCGATGCTACACTCAAAAGACCTCCTCAAGATGACAAGATTATCTGACGAATGCCAAAGTGCAAGAAGCACATTGATACACCCCAGCACTGCAAACTCATAAAGAATATGTTTTTTGAGATATGCACAGATGGTAGAGATGTATTTTTTCCCGCGGGATATTTTTATTAATATAATACGGGATATTTTTATTAATATGATAAAGGTATTATATTATAGATTAAGCATGTAGATTTTTGCACAAGTTTGAACTTGTGAAAACAAAAATATAAAATAAACCATCTGAAAAGGAAAGGACTATGAAGGTCAAAAATTCGTTAACCTTCGGTGTGATTGTTGGTAATAGAGCATTTTTCCCTGATGTGCTCGCAAAAGAGGGACACAGTGCTATTGTAAAACTATTGCAGAAGTGTGGGTTTGGAGTTGTCATACTGTCTGATAGCGATACTAAGTGTGGAGCTGTGGAGACTTGGGAAGATGCAAAAAAGTGTGCGGACTTATTCAAGAAGCATAAGGATGAAATTGATGGTGTGATAGTTACCCTGCCTAACTTCGGAGATGAAAAAGCGGTTGCGGACACCTTGAGGTTAGCCAACCTTAAAGTGCCAGTGTTGATACATGCTTTCCCTGATGACCCAAACAGGATGGCGGTGGAGAGGCGAAGGGATTCTTTTTGTGGAAAGATAAGTGTGTGCGCAAATCTGAACCAATACAGGATTCCCTTCACATTGACTACATTTCATACCGAACCATTAGAGTCTAAAGAATTTCTTGAGGACTTACGAAGCTTCGCAGGCACCTGTAGAGTCATAAAAGGTCTGAAGAATTGCCGAGTTGGGGCTATGGGTGCAAGACCATCCGCATTTAACACCGTTAGGTTTAGTGAGAAATTATTAGAAAACTATGGCATCTCAGTAGAAACCATAGATTTGTCGGAGATACTTGGAGAAGCGGAAAAGTTGTCAGTGGATAGTGGAGATGTAAAGGGTAAACTAAAGGATATTTCAGAGTATATTTTGACAAAAGGAGTGCCTCCAAAAGCACTTGAAAAAATGGCTAAGTTTTTTGTCGTAACGGAAAGGTGGATTGAAGAAAAAGAGTTAGATACAATAGCGATTCAATGTTGGACTGCGTTGGAAAAATATTTTGGTGTAGTCCCATGTACATGTATGAGTATGTTGAGTGAGAGATTAATTCCGAGTGCCTGCGAGGTGGATGTGTGTGGTGCTATTTCTATGTATTCACTCACCCTTGCCTCAGGCAAGCCATCTGCTCTTCTCGATTGGAATAACAATTTTAAGAATGAGCCCGAGAAATGCATTATGTTCCATTGTTCAAATCTTCCAAAATCTTTCTTCTCGAAGCCCACTATGGATTATCAGGCGATTATAGCTGAGTCTGTGGGTAAGGAAAATACATACGGAACAGTTACAGGGCAGATAAAACCATCGTCAATGACATTTGCTCGAATGGGAACGAGAGAAGATCTCGCCGAAATCCAGGCTTATGTAGGTGAAGGTGAATTTACTAAAGATAAAGTGAATACCTTTGGTGGATTTGGCGTAGCGAAGATTCCAAATCTCCAAAGCTTGATGCATTTTATTTGCATAAACGGTTTTGAACACCATGTCGCAGTGACTCTCGATAGTGTGGGTCAGAGTGTATATGAAGCATGGGAAAAGTATTTGAACTGGGATGTTTATTATCACCCTAACCTATCCTAATTAGGGAAAACGATGATAAGTTAATTAGAAGGTGGGTTGTTATATGGACAGAGGATTTAATCCTTTATGGAGAGCTGTATCTCGCCAATCTCCCCTAATTCTTTTTGCAGGGTTATGTGTCGTATTTGCAGTAATTTCGCCGGAGTTCAGAAATGTGGAGAATCTAATGAGTGTTGCATACCGCACATCTGTGATAGGTATAATGTGTTTAGGGGAATTGCTCGTTATAATTACTGCGGGTATAGACCTTTCAGTAGGCAGTGTAGCAGCGCTGGCGAGCATGAGTGCCTGTTTATTAATGAAGTCATTGCACAGTGGAGGGTATCCGCCTTTATTAACGGTATCTGTAGGCTTGGTAGTTGGTGTTGGCTGTGGTGCTCTTTGCGGTTTGATAAACGGATTACTCATCACAAAGGGTAAGCTCCCGCCATTTATCGCAACATTAGGTATGATGATGTGCGCCAGAGGTGTAACGCTCATTATCTCCGGAGCACAGACTATATACGGACTTCCTCAGAGCTTCTCATGGTTAGGTGGCACTGAAAAATGGTGGATACCAGTGTCTATCACTGGGGGGTTGGCAGTAATATTCGCTATAGTATTAGCCTTTACTCGCTTTGGCAGGTCTTTATACGCTATAGGTGGTAACAAAACAGCGACTAAACTCTCAGGGATCCGCGTCGATTCTGTATGCACAATAGCATATACACTGTGCGGAATAACTGCTGGCCTTGCTGGTTTAGTGCTCGCATCGAGAACGAGTGTGGCAGATCCAAACGCAGCGCTTACCTACGAGCTGGATGCAATTGCAGCATGTGTAATAGGAGGGGCAAGTCTAATGGGAGGTGAAGGTGGTGCAATAACTGCGTTTGCAGGTGCACTTATTATAATGGTGCTGAGAAACTTCTGCACGATAGAGAATTTTAATGTCTACTGGCAACAAGTGTTTGTAGGGGTCCTACTGGTTATCCTCGTGTTTTACGATACCCTCAGAAAACGCCTGTCAGGACAAATCCAAGATTGAGGATAAAGCGGTATCTGAGATTTTTCCTAACCTCCTCGCTCATATAACTTTTACTATGGGGAAAAATTCTCACACTGACCAAGAAATGAGTTACTTAAACCCAATCTAAGCAAGGGGAAGAGAGATGGAAAGAGTTCCAGAACCTGAACTTATGGATGACCCGAATGAAGCAGAGGCTTACGCTATAACTGATTTCTCAGATGTGAATGAAAAGTTTGTTGAGAGGTTTGCGGAATTTGTATTCGAACATTATGGAATAACTGCGCTTGAGAAAAAGTTAATAATGGTCGATCTCGGATGTGGTCCCGGCGATATAACAAATCGCGTTAAGTTGAAATTTCCAAGAGCGGTTGTCATAGGTATCGATGGTTCACCTTCCATGTTGGAATATGCAAGAAATAACTATAGGAATTCGAGTATAGAATGGGTGTTAGGTGATGCAAAGACTACGCCTTTCCTCGAGAGTAGTGTAGATATTTTTTTCAGTAATAGTTTACTCCACCATCTTCTTGACCCGACTCCTTTTTGGATAGAACTTAGCCGAGTTGTGAAGAAAGGCGGAATTATTTTTCTCAGGGATTTATACAGGCCTAATTCGCCTTATGAAGCAAGGAAAATTGTAGAGATGTATGCGGGGGACGCTACAGAGCTCCTAAAGGAAGAGTATTTTCGTTCTTTGCTTGCATCGTTTACTCCTGAAGAGGTTGTTCAACAATTGGATAAGACGGGATTCAAAGATTTCCGAGTTGAAAAGGTGACGGATAGACATATAGATATATATGGTATGGTAAATTTGGTATAGGAAGAATTAGGTGTTATGCGTTATCTGCCATTATGGATATGGGGGGATGAGCCCTTTCCACCAGAATGGATGTGGCAAGGGTGGGTGGTAGCGTATGGAGGGGATTTGTCTCCAAAGCGCCTATTGACCGCATATAGGGAAGGAATATTCCCATGGTATAGCGAGGATGAGCCTATAAGATGGTGTTCTCCTGATCCTCGTGCAATACTACCCCCTCAGAAGTTGCATATACCGAGGAGGCTCTGGAGAGAATGGAAGAAACGCAGTTTCAATATCACTGCGGATACCGTATTTACGGATGTTATATGGATGTGCTCTAAAGTGCCACGCCCACATGAAAAGGGGACTTGGATTACCAAGGATATGATAAAGGCTTATATCGAGTTTTATGAGTTAGGATATGCCCACTCAGTTGAGGTTTGGCAAAACGGAAACCTCGTAGGCGGACTCTATGGCGTTTACTTAGGTCCCATTTTTGTTGGCGAATCTATGTTCCACACAGAGCCTAACACTTCCAAGTTGGCTTTTCTGGCTCTATGTGGCTATGCATTATTGAATAACATAAAAATAATCGATTGCCAAGTAATCTCCGAACATCTGAGTCAGTTTGGTGTTTATCCAATTTCGAGGAAGAAATACCTTGCGTGGTTGAGGACAAAACTACCCAAAGAAATTCCTACACACAGATGGGAGCTCGACATCGATAAAATCCACTCCGCATTATTGGAGATTTGGGACAGACAAGATGAATAAGGAGGGATTGGATTAGGAAATTTAGTATCTATTTTATAAGAACAAGGGGGAAACCTATTTTTGTTTCTCCGCTTCTAAAGCTACAGTGATATTAACCTCATCAGAAATTTGGGGTGGAGGATATTTACTCATCCCAAAATCACTTCTCTTTATAGTGAAGCCTGCCTCAAAGCCTATCCTGTGTTCGCCTTGCCTATCTTTTCCTTCGCCAACTTTCCAAACTTCAAACTCTATTTCTTTTTCTATCCCTCTGAAATTCAGAATGCCTTTACCTTTATACTTATTATCGGAAGTTTTCTCTACCACACTTCCCTTAAATCTGGCTTTGGGATAATTTTGAACATCAAAGAAATCTGCACTACGCAGGTGTTCATCTCTTTTCGGATTAAGCGTATTTACCTTTGATACATCTACCTCAACTTCGACAGATGACTTGCTCGGGTTGGCAGGATCGTAATAGATAACACCTTGGGGTTCTGGAAACGCTCCATAAGTAGAGGATATGTTCAAGTGGAGCACTTTAAACCACACAGAGGAATGAACAGGGTCAATGATATAGTTTTCTGAATAGGACAGGCTACTTAAGAAAGCTAAACATATAAGAGTTATGTAAGTTTTGCGAAACATTTTCTGTTACTCCCAATCATTTTTTGATGAATGTATTAACATTTACATTTCAAACATTATTTCATCACAACATTCAAAGTTAGTACTTGTTACTATGTTTTGCGTTCTATTTTGGAGAGGGAACTGATGTGAAAATTGGTGTGATTTTTCTACCTTATTATTTCTGCTTTCCCAAGGCTACTTTGATATTGGGCATTTTGAACGCTTATTCGAATGAATTTCCCCTAACATAATATTTCCCCACTATGCAGATTCTATCTCGTAGATATTTTCCATGATGACT
>JAOAHN010000036.1 GCA_026415215.1 Candidatus Hydrogenedentota bacterium | reverse complement strand
GATTCCAATATGGGGTAAGGATTTGCCCTGAGCCAGTTCACTGGGGAGGACTCTCAGGATGCACTTATTCGGAGGGTGTAAGCTGGGGCAAATTTGTATCGTACGAAGAAGGTGGACGATACGCAGAAGTCTTATGTGATGCCACAGTTGTGTTCCCCCTGCTAATGAAAGCCATCTTCGAAGAGTTAGATGGGTAAGGTCATCTCTGTTGCAGAGAAATCGCTAACTGTTGTACTTATTTAGGTGTTTCAGTAGACCTATGCACCCTCTAACTTCTCTTAAAAACTCTAAACTTTTTGCGAAAAGTTATTTAATCCTATCCATCATCTCTCAAAGGGCATCATAAAGGCAAAGACTTGGCCTTTCCCAAATCCCAAGCACTGGCAGGGGATGTTTTCTCTCTGGTAAATCACACTCTAATCGTAAAGTTTCACTGTTCTTGAATATATACATCTTCTTTATAACTGAAAATCAATATCGGGAGCAGTTCTGTGCTTTCAAATAGGTCTTCCTCTATACCCTTGTTCTTCTACATCCTTCTTTAATTAAATTATGTTATATGTAATTTTTTCTTTCCCTCTCCAGACCTCTGCATATATAAACTTCTTACAGAATGTGTTGGGTCATCTTTATTAATACCTTTTCGCTTTGATGAGAAGTCAGTCTTTTGTTGTGTTCTAATTGTACACTCCATCTCTTCTGAATTTCTATTCATGCAGTACAACCCCAAACTTATGGGAGGAAAACTCATTTTTAGAGTAACTTCTCACTAAATAATTCAATAACTTTTAACATAGGCAGTAGATTGGTGGAAACTTAGTTGTGTAATGAAAGAAATATAATTTAGCCTATCTAAGGCATATGGGGAAAAGGATGGACAATCGAGAGCTAAATCTCATAAAACCGCACAATAACATCTACATACCGAGGAGAAATGGAAACAGTTGAGTAGCTTAGCAGGAAGAGCTATAAATTCCAAAACAAACTAAATGCATGTGGTACAACCAGTCTATGAAACATGAGAAGAATGCCTTCGGCAATAACTAATTTTAAAGGCAAAGTATAGCAATTACAATTTTTTAGTAGATAGATATGGAGGCTTATCATTATAATGAGTCCGCACTTGAGTAATCTTGTCATCACAATGATTGGCAACTTTTCTGAATTTGATACTTATATTGACTTGTTAGATAATAACCATCTATCGCAAAAGGGAAACAGAATGGGTTTTAAAAGAGCTATATCCACTCTCAAACAAACCGACAACTTTCTTGGCATTGAAGATAAATACTCAAACTTTGAAACTTCTAAATATGTTATTTTGCCCATACCCTATGAGGAAACTTCTACTTACGGCAAAGGGTCAAAGTTAGGACCGCAAGCCATTTTAAATGCCTCCCATGAAGTAGAACTATACGATGTAGTATTAGGGATGGAAACCTATAAAGAATGCGGAGGGATAACAACAATCAAACCTACTAAACTTGGAGCAAGGACAAGCAAAGATCTGAGCAAAAAACTATCTGAATTCGTAAGAAAGATGTTAGAGTTAAATAAGTTTGTAATAACCATAGGCGGAGAACACACAAGTGTGGTGGGGGCTATATACGCACATATCGAAAAATTCCCAGACTTGACTATATTGCAATTCGATGCCCATAGCGACCTACGAGATTCATATTCAGGAGACAAATGGAACCACGCTTGTGCCATGGCCCGAGTCTTGGACACATACAAAGGTAAGTTGGTGCAAATAGGTATTAGAAGTGTAGGACCTGAGGAGTTGGAATTAAGGGCAAACATCTCACAAAGACTCATTACCTTTCACGCTCACGATGTTAAAGATAATCCTGATAAGATCCATGATATTATCAATCACTTAGGAGAGAAAGTATACATTACATTTGACTGCGATGTGTTTGACCCTTCGGTAATACCGGCAACGGGGACACCTGAACCGGGAGGACTAACTTGGGAATGGATAGATAAATTCTTCCATACGCTAACCAAGGAGAGGAGGGTTGTAGGTTTCGAT
>JAOAHN010000089.1 GCA_026415215.1 Candidatus Hydrogenedentota bacterium | reverse complement strand
AGATGTGTATAAGAGACAGGTTCATAAACAGATTCTTCCGTTTTCCATCGTTTGTAGAACCAGTAAACCATTAACCAACCAAGACCAATGGTCAGAGGTGGATATAGGTAATGAAAACCTGCAGTTAAGCCGAACTGTATTCTTGCCAACATTACAGGGTCATTAAGCATTTTCTCTCTCCTTGTGATAATACCTACCGTTAGATAGATAATATTCCTGTGTAGTAGCTAACAATTTTATGAATTACTTTTATTCCACGAAAAACCTCGTTTGCTTTTATCAATTATTTTTCTGCTCTACGCACCTTATGATTTCATAAGGACCACCCAGTAGCAGAAATTTATTCGGGGGGCAAGTATATATTTTATCATCAAAAATAAGTGATTTCAGTTCAGTGTAAGAATTTACGGAAATTGTAGGTTGTAAACCATTTTTAATTATCCAGTCTGGCAGATTGTAAGACGACCATGTGATTATAAAACTTTCGTTTGATGGCAGTAAGTCACAAGGGAGAGATATTTCCACCCATTGAGGCGGCGCAGAGTGGATTGGAGGATTTAATTTCAAGATGTATTTGTCTTTTGAGTATGTATTAAATATGTAAATGAAGATTTCTGAATCATAATGTTTACTCTCAGGCATGAAAGTTAGAACTATTTCTTCACAGTTCTTATGAATTGGTAGAGAAGTGAGGAAGAAACCTCCTTCTGGGACTTTTGTAATAAAGTTTTTTTCCTTTAATGTTAATTTGTGTTTATCTACAAGGGTTAGTCTATCAGTAAAGAGAGCATTTTTTATGGCTATAGTAGCGACTGTTGACAAGTAGACTGAGGTTAGCAAAGGGAGAATCCATAGAAATGAGAAGTATCTATTGTTTGGCTTTCCGAAAGTGGCGGAGAATAGAGTAAGTAATTTCATTAAAGTGTGGAGGAGTAAAACTACAAAAGTTATTGATAAACATCTTAATATAGGAGGCATATAAAAGTTATATTTTTCTAAAAGAGGCTCGCCTACAAAAAATAAAGTGAAAGGTAAAAAAGATAGAGAGTCTATAAAGTTAGTTTGGTTGAAAGGTGCAGAGAAAATAAATTGGAGTAATGCACGATATAGAAGTTCCAAACTTACTACAATCATTCCGAGTGATAACCATAGATCCAAAGGGTTTTTGGAAAGAGAGGGGTAAAAGCCGACGAGCCTAACCAAAGGCTCTAAATACAAGCATAGAATTAATGAAGATATTAAAGTTATTATTAAGTGTCCTAAAAAAGAAATTAGTAAAGTTAAATTTTTCATACTATCTGTGTTTTTTTGGATATTAGAAACTAATGTAAACATATAATTGTCAAAAAAGTAAACTAATTATATTTTTTCTTGACATTGTTGATAAAATTTTATAAACTATATTTCAGTATTTGTAGGCCTGAGAAGTGTAGTCATAACCTAAAAGATAAAATTGGGCATCAAGCTATGGCGAAGATTAGTGAGGAAAGACAGAGTAAACTGAGTGGGATTGGTTCGCTTTCTAATTCTTCAAAGGAGGATTTAAGGCGATCATCCGTGACTGTTACAAAAGAGACTTCTGAACAGCTAACCCACGGTGAGAGGGTGAAGAAGGGACAACTCGCTTCTGTCCAGCAGGGTAGATATGGAACAGGTCCCGCCCCTTATGGCTATCGTAGAGGAGGTCCGGGTGAGAAACCTTTAGTGATTGATGATTATGAAGCGGAAATAGTAAGAATGATATTTAGGGAATATGTAAGAACGAAGAGCACGGGTAAGGTCGTTGAGTATCTTCACTCTAAGGGTATTTACACTCGACAGGGAAAGAAATGGTCTCGTCAAGCCATATCAATAATATTATCAAACCGTACTTATCGAGGCAGGGTATGTTTCGGAGGGATTGAGGCGGAAGGTTTGCATGACCCTATAGTGGATGCAGCTTTATTTTACAAAGCGAACGCAATTAGGCAGAGCAGGAGCAAAAGCAAGAAGGATAGTGGAAAGAAATAAGTTGTTAATTTAGATCTTTTAGAGGGTGCTTGAAAAAATCTTACTTACCACACAGAAGAATTTTATACCTTTCAAAAATATGGTAGACGGGGCGGGACTTGAACCCGCGGCCCCCGGATTAAAAGTCCGGTGCTCTTCCGCCTGAGCTACCCGTCCATTGTTTTTACGATGTGAAGCATACCCATCGATATTATACAATAAAAGTTTTGCTTTGAGCAAAATGGGCATTAAGATGTTCGAGTGGTCAAGTTGCTTCCTGAGCTTTTATTTCGAGAGAGGGTATGATTTTTTTAGTGTGGGGGATATTGATTGTTTTTCAGTTCCTATATGTAGTCTTTTACTGAAGAGATAGTTATATTTTCTCATATTCTACGAGATTAAAATGTGGTTTTATAAAAATTTCTATTAACAGATAGCAAATTTATTTGTTATTGACTTTTAGCATTAAAAGTATTATTATAGATTTAGAAGATGGGTTTATATAAAACACTTAATTGTGAGTTATAAAATTGACTTATTGTGTTAGGAGGAAAAGTTATGGAGAAGAAAAGAGGTTTTACACTAATCGAGCTGTTGGTAGTAATTGCTATTATAGGTATTCTTGCGGCGATTTTGCTCCCTGCACTTGCTCGGGCGCGTGAGGCGGCGAGACGGTCTTCTTGCCAAAACAATTTGAAGCAATTGGGCTTGGTATTCAAGATGTATGCTAATGAATCAAAGGGGGAGAGATTTCCAACTATTCAGTTATGGCGTGGTGACCCTGCAATGCCAGACGATTGCAATCGTAGAACTTCGGTTGAAGCATTTTTTAATGCGAGAACTGTGTATCCTGAGTATCTTACAGATATTAATGTTTTGATATGTCCTTCTGATTCTACTGCAAGAACACATGTAACTGTAGAAGGCTGGTGGAATAGAAATGGAGACCCAAATATAGATGAGAAAAATCCCTGTAGGTTTAGTGCAGAGTCTTATAACTACTATGGCTGGGCAATAATGGATAAGGATATGGTATTACCAGGGCAGGATATTAATGACCCAACGATTAATGAAACAAATGTATTTAACTACTTCAACCCTGATTTTCTCACTGCAATATTAAACATATTAAATAATGGTTATGCTCAATGGGCGAATAATGGTGACCCGAGTTTACTTGATTCTGATGCTCATTATGGAGAGATAACAGTGTATAGACTTCGTGAAGGTATAGAGAGGTTCTTGATTACCGACATCAATAATCCTGCAGCGTCAAGCAAAGCCCAGAGTGAGGTATGGATTCTAAGTGATGATGTAAATTCTCAACCCGAATTTATGAACCATGTTCCGGGAGGTGGAAATGTCCTTTATATGGATGGACATGTTGAGTTTATTAGATATCCGGGTAATAATCCTGTTTCGAGACTTTGGGCTTGTTTCCTCGATAGTCAGACCAGTGGAGATTGATTTGGAGAATTAGTTAGTAAATGGTTCCTTTTCAATACTGGGGAGTGGATAGTAATCTACTCCCTAAATATTTTTATACGATAAGAAAATTTAATAAGCTTGGGCGGCGATTACTCTATTTTTGCATGGCTTACCTGTAATCATACAAGGACCCTCTTCTTCAGGGGCATCAAAAGGAATGCATCGGATAGAGGATTTTGTCTCTTCTTTTAGGATTTTTTCCACCTCTGGATTAGTGTAGTCTAAGAAGACTCTAAAAAAGCCTCCCTGTTCTATCCTTTGTTTATATTCTTCGTATGAGTCTACCGTAAAGGTATTTTTTTGTAGTCTTTCTTTCGCTGTTTTGTAGAGATTGGATTGAATCTCTGTTAAAAGTAAGTCAATTTTTTCTTTGAGATTATCTATAGTAAGATTTATTTTTTCGCCTGTATCTCTACGCACTGCTACTACGCTATTAGACTTTACATCTCTTGGACCTATCTCAATTCTGATAGGAATACCTTTTAGTTCCCAGTCATTAAACTTAAACCCAGGCTTGTATTGGTCACGGTCATCGATTTTATAGAACAGCTTGTCCCAACCTTCGGTGATTTTTTTAGCGAAATCTAATACTTGTTTTTCTTCCTCTAAGGTATGCCATATTGGAACAATCACAACAGGTAGCGGAGCTATTTTTGGGGGAAGAATTAATCCTTTATCGTCCGAATGGGTCATTATCAGCGCCCCGACTAATCTTGTAGATACTCCCCAACTTGTGGCATAGACATATTTTAATTCCATGTCTCTATCTTGAAATTTTACATCAAAAGCCTTAGCAAAATTTTGACCGAGGTTATGTGATGTGCCTGCCTGGAGAGCTTTTCCATCTTGCATAAGTGCTTCTATAGTATATGTGTGGACAGCCCCTGCGAATTTCTCAGATTCAGTTTTTTTACCGACGATTACAGGCATTGCCATATAATCTTCTGCAAATTTCTGATATACTCTAATCATTCTCAAGGCTTCCTCTTCTGCTTCCTCAAATGAGGCATGTGCTGTATGTCCCTCCTGCCATAGAAATTCGGTGGTTCTTAGAAACAATCTTGTTCGCATTTCCCATCTGCATACATTAGCCCATTGATTAATTAAGAGGGGCAGGTCTCTATATGAGCTTATCCAATTTTTATATGTTGCCCAAATAATAGTTTCCGAGGTGGGCCTTATGACAAGGGGCTCTTCAAGAGGTTTGCCTCCTCCATGAGTTACTACTGCACATTCTGGGGCGAATCCTTCAACATGTTCAGCCTCTTTTTTTAAGAAGCTCTCAGGAATAAGCATTGGGAAATAGGCATTTACATGACCGGTTTCTTTGAACATTCTGTCGAGGTGTTTTTGGATGTTTTCCCAAATACCGTAACCATTAGGTCTAATTACCATACAGCCTTTTACTGGGCTGTAGTCTGCAAGCTCAGCTTTTAATACAATGTCGATATACCATTGAGAATAATCTTCAGACCTTTTAGTAATCCCCTTATTACTCATCTTTCTCCTCCTGCACTTGTTTTTAATTAGATACCCTCTTTTTAGTTTTCAAAGGATATGCTGAATTTAATCTTTGTATAAGTTCAAGAGCTGTTTTATGATAGGTAGGTGCTACATCGGGACCACCTGAATTGATTTCACCATACTGTTTATTGCCATAGACGAATGGAGGTTTTACATCCCACTGAGATTTGGGTATTATGTAGCCAATTTCATCGTTTGCTAAGCCTATTACAAATGCCATTCTTGCTTCCTTCTCCATTTCAAACCTAAGAGGTGGGGATTCAACAGGTGCAGTTAAATTGAAATCGTTGCCTGGTAGAGCCTCTATGTTCCCTTGCACGACTTCAGGGTATAGTTCACCGGGAACTGTTAGAATAAATACATCACCAATCCTCACCGCATTTACTTCGCTTTTTGCTCTTCCTCCTCGATAGTATCCCTCATGTATAAGTCCCAGCATTATGGCATACTTAAAATGTCCTTCCATTGGGGCAAGGAAAGTTTTTCCTGCCACTGCTATTAGAGGATTTTCGTTTTTCCACACATTAGGGCTTCGGAGTGCTTCTATTGCTACCTTTGCTACATTGTAACCAAGGGCTTCAGCCTTCTCGAAAGAGTCTTCCTTATATGTTGCTCTGCCCGCTCGATCTGGCACCTCCACATGCAATTGGGTCATTAAGCCACCTAACATTCCTTGGAAGTATAAACATATCCCCCCAAAACCAGGTGCTCCATTTGGCTCGGGGACTCCTTTTTCAAGTCCTTCTCGGAGATAATGGGGAAAGTCAGAGGTGAGATAGTTGTTATCACTACCTAAAGTTTCAGGATGATTACCCCAACATACGAGAGTGCCTATTGTTTCATCTGTATTATGTTTAGTAAATTTAAATAGGTACATATTCAGGTCCATTACTATCGGTTTTCTGGTATCTTCCACAAATCCCTCTGGACCTACCTGAACTTGAGTGCAATACATATCGGCAGGTTGGAGGTTCCTTACAGCTTCTTCAATCGCCTCCTTTGCCATTCTTTGAATGAATTTCATGTGTTCCTCATTAAAGCCAAAAATAGGAATGTCGAGCCCTTTGATTCTTCTCCAGAAACTCCAAATTTTCATAGTGTCAATTACTTCATGACAATGAGTCGAAGAGAAAAGTATGTGGTCAATTTTGAGTGTAGGGTCAACCATCTTCCTAATAGTTATGAAGTCATTGTGGTATATGCCGATAGCGTCAAATGTTGCCATTACCAAAGTTACGCCATTGTTTCTCAGTGCAATAGCTCTAACCCATTGTGGGTCGTGTATACCTTTTGCAGGTCTATTTGTTCCAAAGCCAGCTATCCAGATCCCATCAAATCTCCCATTTTTGTTTCTATCCTCGAATCTGTCTACTCCTGGGTCAAATTTCCCGTTATTGTTTACATCCTCCCAGGGGTCAAATAATTCCAAGACGGGGGTAATGTCTCTTTTTGCAACTCCTACTTCGAGTATAGAAGGTGTAGGATTAGAGGAGGGGTCAGGAATTAGAAAGTCAAGGGTGTAATTATGGTAAGGACCTCTCATTCGAGATAGTAGCCATAGATAAGATAATACTACGATACCTATAATTATAATTAATGTCCATTTTAATATGGGATGTCGGCTAAAAAATGAAATAGAATTACTCATAAGTTTGGTTCCTACAGTTAAATGGTGAGTGATAGGTAAATAATTTTTGTATAATGTTAAAGTAATTATTATATGGGAAGTGGGCTTCTTTTTTCACTTCTCTATGAATACGGACAAAGGAAATCTTGTATGAGGATATTTTGTGCTATGGCAATTATTATAGGAGCAGGGACAGGAGCCAGTTCTGACGATTATGAACTAATCTATAGCCCGGAAGAATATGACCCTCTAAAGGTTTATATTTATAGTCTTTCCAATGGGTTGAAAGTGTATCTGTCTGAAAATCACGAGATTCCACGCTTCTATGCGGAGATAGCAGTGAGGGCGGGAAGCCAACATGACCCTCCAGAAACCACTGGGCTGGCTCACTATTTTGAACATCTGATGTTTAAGGGTTCGGAAAGATTGGGAACTACTGACTACGATAAAGAAAAGCCCTTATTAGACAAAATAGAGCAACTATATGAGGAGTATCGGAAAATTCAAGATCCAGAGAAAAGGGCTAAGATTTATGAAGAGATAGACAAATTGAATCAAGAAGCGAGTAAATATGCTGTTCCTAACGAGTTAGACAAAGTTTACAAGATGCTGGGGGGAGATAAGCTTAATGCACACACTTGGATTGATGAAACAGTGTATAAGGTAGAGCTCCCATCTCAATGTCTGGAACACTGGGCTATTGTGGAATCAGATAGATTTACTTCGCCGGTATTTAGACTGTTTCCTACAGAGCTTGAGACAGTTTACGAAGAAAAGAATAGAGCAATGGATAATAGAGAGCGAGTTCTTATGGAAACTGTAAATAAATTTTTATTTCCAGACCACCCATTTGGAACACAGACCACTCTGGGAGATCCTGAACATTTAAAGAATCCCTCCATTTTGAATATAAAAAAGTTTTTTAAAAAGTGGTACCGCCCCGAGAATATGGCTATATGTATTTCCGGTGATATTAAGGTTGATGAGGCAATAAAGATTATAAGTAAGTATTTTTCTAAGTTATCGCCAGATAAAAACGATAGGGTTAACACTAACGGGGAAGTAAGATTAGAAGAGAATTCTCGCTCTCAAGGAGAAAAGATATGTTCACCGGTTTCTAACTATTGCTATGGAGTATTAGATGAAAGAGTGCCGGTAGAGATTCAATTTGAAGGAGAACCTTCTGTTCTTCTTGCATTTAGGACAGTGCCTAAATTACATCCCGATTCAGAGAAAATAGTACTTGTAGACATGATTTTAGATAATGCAGTAGCAGGATTAATTAACATTAACCTTAATCAGAAGCAGTTGGTTGGTCGCGCAAGTTCTATAATTCTGCAAACTAATGACTTAGGAGTTGAATACTTGATAGGCACTCCGAAGGAGGGGCAAAGTTTAGAGGAGGTTGAACAGCTTTTACTTGAGCAATTGAGAAAGGTTTGTGAAGGAGATTTTGAAGATTGGCTTCTACCAGCGATAATTACTGATTTTAAGAAGACTCGTGAACGGGCGAGAGAGACGAATGAGGGTAGAGTAAGTGAAATGACCGATGCTTTCATCGCTCAACAAGATTGGAAAGAATATTTGAGAAGAATCGAGAGGTTTGAAAAGGTCACAAAGGAAGATATAGTTGAGACAGCAAAGAGATACTTTAGCAAGGGGTATGTTGCTGGATATCGGAGAGATGGTAAACGCGAGATTACCTATGTTTCTAAGCCTAAATTGATGCCAGTAGACATAGACAGTTCGAGAAGTTCAAAGTTTGCTCAAGAGGTATTAAGTATACCAGTATTAGAGAGGAATCCCACTTTTCTCGAAAAAGGTAGAGATTATCTCAGACTGGAAGATCAATCGGGACTAACCTATTGGTATGTGAAGAATCCCCTTAATAGAATTTTTAGCTTTGAAATTCGAGTAGGCTATGGATTTTACCACAACCCTAAATTAGGAGTAGCACTTCGTCTCCTTGAAAAATCGGGCACTGAGAGGCTATCCCCCGAAGATTTGAAAAAGGAGTGGTATAAATTAGGGGCAGAATTTTCTGTTGTCGCTAATAATAATGAGACGCTAATAGAACTCTCTGGTTTGGAAGATAAGTTTGAAGACGCTTTGAAACTGATGATAGAAGTGATGTTTTCTCCAAAAGTGGAGGGTTCTGTTTTAGATGAGTTAAGAAAAATAATCATAACCCAACGGGGATATGCGAAGAAAGACCCTGACGAGGTAATGCGGGCACTCGTTCAATATAATAGATTAGGTAACCAGTCATATTATCTTATGATGCCGAGGGAAGAAGAACTTAATTCCTTTAAGGTAGAAGATCTCTTTGAGATAACAAAAAGTTTGTTGAATTACAAACAAAATGTTTTTTATGTAGGAACAATGCCGATAGAGAAGATCAGAGACTTGTATGAAGGATGCTTGAGAAATGCGCTGGGTGAGGGAAAAATTTTGATGGACCCTCCCTCTTATGTGTTTTTGAAATCTCAAAAACCAGAGGACATAAGAATATACTGTTTAGATAAAGATGTTACACAGGCAACAGTTAGGATAGAGTTTGGAGTAGAAGGGGCACCTGTTGAAGAAGAACCTGTTGTGGAGATTTTCAATCAGTATTTTGGTGGGGGAATGGCAGGAATAGTTTTCCAGGAGTTAAGAGAAGCTCGTGCTTTAGCCTATGTAGCAGGTGCACAATACATAGGAGGTTATAGAAAAGGTGACGAAGACCTAATGATTGGGCTTATTCAAACTCAGCCTGATAAAGTGATAGATGCAGTTGATAATTTTTTAAGACTTTTAAAAGACTTGCCAGTTTCGGAAGAGAGATTTAACCTTGCAAAAGAGGCTTTGATTGGAGACTATCAAACGGATAAAATTCCGTTTAGAAAGATACTATCAAGAGTATATGGTTGGTATCTTCACGGAATAGACGGAGATCCGAGAAAGGATTGGTATGAAAGAATTAAGCAATTAGAACTTAAGGATGTGATAGAGTTTCACAAAAATAAACTCCAGCCTAAAGGCTATCTAATCAGTATTATGGGACCGCTTCAGAAAATTGATATGGGAGAATTAGAGAAATTTGGTAAAATTCTCCAATTAACTGTAGATGATATATTTGTAAAGTAAGTGGAGTGGGCTGGGTTCAATATTGATACTTGTTTCGTGATAAAAATGGTTATTGTATACTCATAGTTACTTGTGTCAGAAAAGAACGATGGTAAACCATCCTTTATATAAGAAAGTCCTCTTTCCTAACTTACTCTTAGGTCTCTTCTTCCCAGTAGAGTTCTAATTGGAGCAAGAGAAATCGCTACTCTATTTATAGTTTTTAATGTGTAGGATATAGGACCTTCTGTATTTCTGGGTCATTGATGTTTTCTAATGTTACTACGGTAACGCCGGTATCTATCCTTTTTTCTAAAGGCTTACCCTTTATAGCATCGTATGCAGTTTTGACTCCAAGGTATCCCATTTTGAAAGGATTTTGAACTATTAAGGCTTGGATTACACCCTCTTTCAGTGCTTGAATTTCTTCCTCAGCAGCGTCAAAAGCGACTACTTTTACTTGTCCTGCTTTGCCTTTGCTCTTGATTGCTTGAGCACATCCTACTGCACTTGATTCGTTTGCTGCGAATATCCCTTTTAAGTTTGGAAAAGCAGTTAGCATGTCATTGGTCACATCCATAGCTTTTGCCACATTACTATCGCTATACAATACGGAAACCAGCTTTATATTCGGATAAGCTGATATACCTTCTTTGAACCCTTTTTCTCTCATTTCTGAGGTAGCAGCACCTGCAACGAAAGGGATTAACCCCACTTCGCCTTCTTCTCCGATTAGTTTAGCTAAGGTATCTGCAGCAATCTTTGCCCCAAGTATGTTGTCAGTGGCCACAAAAGAAACGGGTTTGTCTGAGTTTACACCAGAATCTATAGTCACAACAGGGATACCTTTATTAACAGCGTTTTCTACTATTCCCACAAGAGCGTTTGCGTCACTCGCAGCAAGTACAATTGCCTTTACCTTTCTATTTATCATGTCTTGAACTATATTGATTTGTTGTTCTACTTCAGTCTCTTTGGCTGTTCCTTGCCAAATTATCTTGACACCGAGTTCCTCTCCCGCCTTATCGGCCCCTGCTTTTACTGTGAGCCAGAACTGATGTGAGAAAGACTTTGGTATTACGGCAATTTCTATTGTCTCACCTTTACCTTTGTCACCTATTTGTACTGGGTTATTTTCACTTTGTTTTTGAGGACCACAAGAAACTACCATGGACAGAATGAATAAAGCAAGGGAGATTTTTTTTAGCATATTTTTACTCCTTATTCCCTTAGAGGTTTTATCGAGGCACATAATATCTTTCGCCAGTCCCCACTACTTCTATAGCGATGCCATGTGTTCTGACATCTATTAACTTAACTGGCGTTCCAGGTATCATCTCACCTACATATATTTTAGTTAGATTTATTATAGCAAGTCCGTGTGGATTTTGGGGTCCTGGCTCTCTAAGCACATTTAGTTGCATGTCTTCTAATCCTAACCTAACCCTGTCAGAAGTTCTGAGTACAGGAAGTTTAGATATGTCTACAGGCTCCTGTGAGGAAGGTGAAGGTTTAGGCTGAAAAGTAGTATCAAACTGGGAAGGATTAGTGGGAGGAGGGGGTAGGTCCCTTGTCTGAATTTGAGGAGTTGGTGAAGGAGTAATTACTTTTTGAGAAGAATTCTTCGCGGTTATGAGTTTTTCTTCAAGTTCTTTTTCAGACTGAATACTTTGAGGAGGGATACTATCTGATGGGGGAACATTAGATTGTTGAATAGTTTCTTCAGTAGGTTTGATGATAACTTCTTGATTTGATTGTTGGAGGGAAGATGTAGAGACTGTAGTGTCTTGAGGTTTTTCTCCAGTTTTTTCAATCGTTTGTTCTTGAGAGATGTTCATGGTTTTAGGGGATTCTTTTGAGGGGGTAGCGACTTTATCCTTTTCAGAAGGTGAAACCTTCGGAGTAGTTTGCTCATTGTTCTTTCTCTCTGGTGGATTCACTTGTGGAGGTGGATTAATCTGAGCAGAACTTTTGTCAGGCACATTGTCCATATAATTAGTTTTAGATGTTTCTGAAGGTTGATTTCCCGAGTCTATTTTCTCACCCTTATTGTTAGATGAGGAGTCTAATAAAGGTTGATCCGCATTGGTAATAGGAACTTCAGGTTCAGTATGGGCTTCAGTCTTTTTTGTTGCGGTCTCCGTAGTTGTCACTATGGTTTGGGATACTTTGCTTAGTTGGGTTTGAACTATTATGTAAGACAGAGAGAGTGAGGCAAGAGTAAGTAAAACCCCTATAATAGAAATGATAGCTATTACTTGTTTTATTGGCAGGTAATACTTTTGTTTTTTCTCGAGGCTGATTGTAGAAACTTCTTCTTCTCTTTCCTCCGTTGCTAACTCCGGTGATGCAGATCTAACAGGATATATATTTTCTGGAGGGGTTTTTTTAAGGTCTTCAACCTCTTCCTTATCCTCTTTTTCAAGGATGCGAAGTTGTTGTTTCCTTTCTTCCTCGAGTTTTTTTAATGCATCGAGGATAGAACTCATGAGGTTTCTCCGAATCTTGCCAGTGTGTATAAATAATATTTTACAAAATAGTGTAAAAAGAAAAAAATCTGAAAAGACTTAAAATGAAAAATTTTAAATTTGGCCTACAATATATATTTTTTGAAAAGGATATTTTATTTTGATTAAACTATTCCCTTTGTAAAAGTCCAGTGTAGGTGGTTTTCCATCAATTTTTGAGATTTTCCCGGTTAAGAGTTTTGCGGAATTATGTTCTTTGCATTGGAGCATACAGATAAAAACACTTCCGCTCGGATTGGTAAATTAATTTTACCCCATGGAGAGGTTTTAACTCCAGTTTTTATGCCCGTAGGAACTCAGGGATCTGTAAAGGCTTTGTCACACGAGGATTTGGAGACTTTGGGAGCGGAGATTATTCTATGTAATGCATATCATTTGTATTTAAGGCCTGGTCCAGAGGTCATAAAAAAGGCTGGTGGGCTACACAAGTTTATAGGGTGGGATAAACCTATATTAACTGATTCGGGTGGCTTTCAAGTTTTCAGTTTGGCACATTTAAACAAAGTTAACGACGAAGGAGTGATATTTCAGAGTCATATAGATGGCTCTCGACATAATCTAACTCCTGAAGATATGATTAGGTTTCAGATGATTCTTGGAGCAGACATTATCATGAGTTTTGATGAGTGTTTACCTTATCCTTCGAAGTATGAAGATGCTGAAAAATCTGTTATTAGGACTATTAAGTGGGCAGAAAGGGGGTATAGATGTTGGAAGGAGGAAGGGGGTGAGTCTACTTCTGATTTATTTGGAATTGTTCAAGGTGGGGTATATGAAGATTTAAGGGAGAGATGTGTGCAATCTCTATGTGCGATTGATTTCCCTGGTTATGCCATAGGTGGGGTAAGTGTGGATGAACCTGATGAGGAAAAGAAAAGAATAATAAGTTTTACGACCCCTCTCCTACCTGAAGACAAACCTCGGTACCTTATGGGTGTAGGAAGTCCTGAAGATTTGCTATTTGGGGTTTATTGTGGGATAGATATGTTTGACTGCGTTATGCCTACAAGAAATGCAAGAAATGGATGTCTTTTTACATCGAGGGGTAGGGTTAATATCCGTAATGCGAAGTATGTGAAGGATTTTACTCCTCTTGATGAGGATTGTAATTGTCCTGTCTGCAAGAGATACACAAAGGCATATTTAAGTCATTTATATAGGGCGAAGGAGATCTCTGCTTTAAGATTGAATACTATTCATAACATCTACTTTATGTTTTCTCTTTGCAAGTTAGTAAGAAAGGCTATCAAAGAAGATAGGTTTCTCGATTTTTATAATAACTTTCTTAATGAGTATAATATTAAGCCTTTTTCCGAGGGAGATTCGGAAATAGGTAGTACTTTTTTTAATTTTTAACTGGAGAATAAGATATAATGTGGAGATTTTTGTTTGCTCAAACTCAAGAAGCAGTCCCTCCTGAGGTGAGTAATACCGCACAGAATGGGGGAGCTCCGTCCGCAACACCAAGTCCTTGGACAAGCATGCTTCCAATGATTCTTGCGTTCATAGCGATTATGTATTTTTTGATGATAAGACCTCAGCAAAAGAGAGAAAAAGAAAGAAGAGAGATGTTAAACTCTCTCCAAAAGGGGGATAAGGTTATTACCTCCGGTGGGATGTACGGGACTATTGTTGATATCTCGGAAGATAAGGTAACTTTGAGAGTGGATGATAAAGTGGAAATAGATTTTATAAAGGGTGCAGTTGCTCAGGTTGTTTCAAGAACATCAGGAGGTGAAACGCAGAAGAAGAAGTGATACTAAATTAATTTTATGTTTGATAGCAGACTACTTTTGATTAACATTCAATAACTAGTGTAAGAAGAAGGAGGATAGTTTTTATATGCGTAGGAATCCTTATATAACGCTGTTGATTTGGATTGTAATTATATGGTCAATTATCCAAGTGTATCCCACCTTGGGTTGGTTAATGTTATCTGATGATGCCCGCCAAGCTCGATTAGAAAAGTGGCGACAGGAGGACGATGAGTGGGCCAAGAAGAGGCACAGCTACTATGAAGAGTTGTGGAAGAGTATTAGACGGTGGGCAGAATTTGATAGAAATAGGGTGATAAATCTTGGATTGGACCTAATGGGTGGAATTCATATGGTGCTTAGATTTGATATTAATGATTTACCACCAGAGAGGTTGCAAGAGTATCGAGATAGGGGATACTCAGATAGCGATATAGAAAAAGAAGTCCAACAAGTAGTTTTACAGCAAATAACCCGAAGGATAAACGAATTTGAGGCAAGGGAACCAATAATCCAGGCATTGGGAAATAATCAAATTCAAATACAGTTACCGGGTGAGAAAAATGTAGAACGAGCTAAGAATCTTGCAAAAAGGACTGCTCAGCTAAACTTTCACATTGTCGCAGAGATGAGTGAAATTATCCAAGTATTTCAAAAGATTAAGGAAAAATATCCTGAGGAATTTAATGCCTTTATAATGAGACCTAAGATGAAGGGTGATTACTTCACTGTGCGGGCGGAAAACTTCGAGCGAGTGGGAAGATTATTTGAGAACGCGAAAAAGGAGGGTTTGATCCCAGAAGGGAAGACGATAGCCTTTAGTCAACCTCCTAAGCCTTATGAAGAGCAAGTGTATAAGCTTTATTTAATAGACGCAACTCCTATAGCATCTGGAGAGGGATTGCGCTCTGCTATTGCTATCCCTGATCAAGATAACCCTCCAAACTGGAAGATTCTGTTTGAATTCAATAATGCGGCAGGTGCAAGATTTGGTGAGGCAACGGGGAATAATATCGGAAAGCCAATGGCTATTGTTCTTGACGGTATGGTTTGCTCCGCTCCGGTCATAAGGGATAGGATAACGACACGGGGAGAGATTACTGGTAATTTTGAGCAAGCAGAGGCAACTGATTTGGCAATTGCTTTAAATTCGGGGTCAATGGTAGTTCCTGTGAAAGAAGAATTTACCCGCATAGTTGGAGCGAGTTTAGGGGCGGACGCTGTTCACAGAAGTGTTATTTCTGCGGTGGTAGCATTGGCGATTGTAAGTGCATTTATGGTTGTTTACTACCTTTGGGCAGGAGTTATAGCATTAGTTACTCTTGTGGTGAACTTTTTGATAATATTGGCTCTGATGGCATATTTTGAGATGACTTTGACACTTCCAGGAGTAGCAGGGCTAATCTTGACCATAGGTATGGCTGTTGACGCAAATATCTTAATTTACGAGAGAATTAGAGAAGAGTTGAAACTTGGTCATGCTCTTACATCAGCAATAAGTAATGGTTTTACTCGTTCTACTGCTACTATCTTGGATGCAAACATAACTACCCTGATTGCTGCGGCGGTTCTATTGCAATTTGGAACCGGACCTATTGAAGGTTTTGCGATTACTTTGAGTATTGGTGTATGTGCAACAATCTTTGCTTCACTTGTTGTGTGCAGAGCATTATTTGATTTCTTAGTCGAGAAGAAGATAATAAAATCTCTGCCTATGCTTGCACTAATTCCTATGAAACCTAAGATCCCATTTTTAGAGCTGAGATATTATGCCTTTACTATTAGTGGAATAGTTATAGTGATAGGTATGACAATTTTCGGTTTGAGAGGGAGAGACAACTTAGGGGTGGATTTTGTTGAAGGTACTAATATAAATGTGCAAATTACAAATGACCTGCCTATTCAACCAGGGTCGGTAAGAGAGGCACTTACTAAGGCAGGATTAGGTAAAGCGATTGTGCAGTTGGTAAGTGAGGCTGAAGCAGAAGCGGGAAATAGATTTTTGATTAGAATAGCCCGTACGGATATTGAGAACCTGGCTGAGGCTACTAAGTCTTCGCAAGCATCTACATCTCAAGGTTCTGGAGGAGGGGAAACTCAGAAAAGTGGGACTGAGCAATCTTCTCCCCAAACTCTTGTAAATCCAGTGGAAGACATTGGAACCTATCTCCAGAATGCACTTGCTTCTTTAACCAAGTCTGGAAGTTCCTCCGATGTAGTAATTGAAGACCAGCAGACAGTGGGACCAGCAGTTGGAGCTCAATTAAGAAGTGATGCAATAAAGTGTGTGATATGGTCGTTTTTGTTTATCATCATATATCTCTGGTTTAGATTTGAGCTTAAATTCGGTGTTGCAGCGGTATTGGCTCTTGTCCACGATGTCCTTGTCACTCTCGGTGCGTTTGCGGTGTTAAAAAGGCAGATAGATATGGGCGTTGTTGCAGCAATATTGACCATCATAGGTTATTCGCTTAATGATACAATAGTTGTCTTCGATAGGGTGAGAGAGAATCTAAGATTGTATAGAGGTAAAGGCTATAAATACATAGAAATTCTAAATATGTCTATAAATCAAACACTAAGTAGAACATTACTGACCGCATTGACTACTCTATTTTCGGTTGTAGTGCTTATTATATTCGGTGGTTTGGCTATTAGAGACTTTGCTTTTGCCTTGTTGGTAGGTATCACTGTGGGGACTTATTCTTCTATATTTGTGGCTTCGCCGATAGTGCTTATTTGGGAGGGAATAAATGAGAGAAGGCAGTTAAGATTGGCTGAAGAATCTAAGGTTTCATCTAAGAAAGTGGTTAAGGCCAAGAGTGCTAAAGCTAAAGCGTGAAGTGCTCTTTGTGATATTTAGTTCATAAATTGAGCTTATCTCTTTTGGACCACTAATTAAATGCAAGTAACTTACCTTTACGGATTATTTGTTCTTTTTGGTATTGGGTTTGGGATCAGTTTATTGTTTAGGTATCTTAGACTCCCATCAGTAGTGGGGTTTATTATAGGGGGTATTTTGTTAGGTCCTTATGGCTTTGGAGTGTATTCTGAAGAGTGGGTCTCTCTGCTTATTGAAGCGGGTGCTATACTCTTGTTATTTGTTGCAGGGCTTGAACTAAGTAAGGTTATCAGTATCGTTTCTTTTTCTCTACCTGTTAAGTCTGCCATATGGCAGTTATTCCTCAACGCTTTAGGATTTTCTTTACTTTTGGGGAGCTTAATCTGGGGATTAAACAATATACCTACAGTTATCATTATGGCTTTCATACTAAGTTTAAGTAGTACCGCCTTAGCGATAAGAGTTTTCCAGGATAGGGGAGAGATGGAAACCAGTTATGGACTTATTTCCACTACTACACTTCTCTTTCAGGACATTGCTACTGTAGGTTTTCTGATGTTGCTTGTGATAATGAAGGAGGTTAAGGGGACAGAGGAAAGTTTGTTGAAGTTTGTGTTAGGCATAACCTTGGGTGTGGGCAGTTTAGCCATTATCACTTTTGGGAAGAATCACATATCAAAGTTTGTTGGATTCGTTGCATTAAAAGGAGGTAGGGATTTACTCACACTGTTCGCTTTGTTTTTTGCTATTGGAGGTGCTTATTTTGCACTGAGATTAGGTTGGACTCCAGGTTTGGGAGCTTGTCTTGCGGGGATAATGTTGGGACAATCTGATGAGAAACACTTACTTGTAGCGGAAGTTCAACCCTTTCAGGATGTAATTTATGCTTTGTTTTTTATTACCTTAGGTATGTGTTTCCCTGTTGATTGGGCAATTTCTAATGTGGGTTATATTGTATTAAGTGTTTTGGCAGTGCTCTTCTTAAAATTTGTTTTTAATGTAATGGCTTTGAAAGTAGGGGGAAACTCAATCAGGGTATGTGTTCTTGGAAGTGTGGCTCTTTTGCCGTTAAGTGAGTTTAGTTTTATTTTAGGAAGAGAAGTGTATAGACTGGGGTTTATAAGTGACTACTTAATGAATTCCCTCGTATGTGTAACCATATCTACGATGATTTTAGGAAGTTTTCTTTTTCTCAACATGGATAAGATAAATAATTTAGTGACTAATCTATATGATAAGTGGTTTGGTGTTGAAGAGAGAGAAGAGGTAAGTAAAGAAACAAATTTAGTGCCTCATGTAGTTATTATTGGCTACGGTTTAACGGGTGAAAATCTTGCGAAAGTTCTCAGTTCAACGGGAATACCCTTCGTTGTGATAGAAATGAGTAGGGAATTAGCTGAAAAAGCGAGACAGTATAACCCCGTTAGATTAATAGTAGGCGATGCTACTCAGAGTATTATACTTGGCCGAGCTGGTTTGGATTCTGCTCAAGCGGTGGTGATAGGTATAAATGACCCGGTAGCTTGCAGAAAGATAGTAGGACAAATATCTACAAGATATCCTAATGCCTACATTTTAGTTAGAACAAGGTTTGCAAGTGAGGTTGATGTATTGAGAAAGTTAGGTGCTCACCAAGTTATCCCTGAAGATTTTGAGACATCCATAGAAGTAGTAGCACATGTACTTAAGCGTTGTGGAATACCTGATAACATTGTTGAGGCAGAAGTTTTGGCAATTAGAGCTAATGGGTATGCTATGCTTAGAGGAAAAGCCAGCGATAGAGTGGGGATTGAGGAAGTGATTAAAATACTTCAGCAGACCACTACCCAAACTTACTACTTAGGGGAAAATAGTTCAGTCATTGGTAAGAACCTGGCCGAAATTGATTTAAGACGGAAGACTGGGTGTTCTGTCATTGCAGTGGTTAGAAATGGAAAACCTTTCCCTGGACCTGCTGGAGACTTTGTATTACAAGGGAATGATGTGCTTGTATTGGTAGGTGCACATGCTCAGATCGAATCTGCCAGGAAGATTTTAGACGAGAAAATATCCGGAGAAAAGAAATCGAGTTAAGTAGTTATGTCTTTTTATACGGTATACTTTTTTTCTATATCGTAGTAGCTTGAATATTTGGGCGTTCGATATATTCCTCTTTGGTCTTGTATAATCTCAAACCAGCCTGTAAACAAGTATGCAGTGCGTAAGGACTATCTAAAGAACATGTATGCAACCAAAGTCTTTTGATGGTTTTTGAGAAAGCATATCTAATGCTGAAATCCAAGAAATATTTTTCAATCCCTTTCCCATAGTAGTTAGAAAATATGCCTAAATATTTCAACTGGGTTTCGTCCTCTTTCTGGAAGTAAAGGTCAGCCATACCTATTGTTTGTTGGGTTGCAGTCGTATATGACGAGTAGATTCACTTTGGGGTTATGGATAAATCTTACTTAATTTTATTTTATCTTTGATTCTATTTTTGCGGTGATTTTTTGAAGGCGTTCACTAAGCGTAAAAATAATATTTGTTAGCATTTTTATTACTACTATTGGTGGTATAAATCTCGAGATAGTGTTCAAATCAACTTCAAGAAGTGTAGAGTCTTCAGAAGCTCTCGCGCTTGCGCTTCTTCTGTTTTTGGTTACTACTGCCATTTCACCTATCATTTCTCCGGGTGTTAGATAACAAATGTGTTTTTCGCCATCAAAGATTTCTATTTCTCCACTAACGAGGATATAGAGGGAATATCCCGGGTCACCTTTCTTAAACAATTCTTCCCCCTTTTTGATCTTTATAGTCTTTGAATAATTAAAGATGTGAGCCACTTCTTCAGGTGTAAGACCGTTGAATAGTTTAATTTTTCTAACGAGTAGTTGATATGAGCCTCTCAGGCTCTCTATCATTGATGCAGCGAGTTCTTGTATAGATAGGTCCTTTTGAGGAACTTCATCTAATTTCAAAGAAACTTCCGAACTTATAGGCTCAGTGAAAACTGAGTGTATAAAAGAATTCTGTTGTTTTACTTCCTCTGCTGTTTTGTCATCAAAGGTTTCTTCAACTACTATTGCTTCGGGAAGATTTTCATCATTTGATGGCAAGGTGACTTCGGAATGTTCTGAGTTGTAGGAGAATTCAAGGCGTGGAGTTGGTTCTCGGAGGTATCTGTTCTTTACCTCCTCGAATTCTACATATGAACACAGTATGGGTCTTATATGATATCCCGGTAGGTGTTGTTTTGCTACCTTTATAGCTTCTTGGTCGAGTGGATTGACCATTGCAAGAGTAATATTGTCACCTATTTTGTCAAGCGGTAGTATCTTATATTTCTCGCAGACTTCTTTCGGAATGAATTTTAGTACAGATCTGTCTATTGCATAACTAATAATGCTAAGGAGTGGTATTCTGCATTGTTTTACGAGCAGGGAGAGTAAATTGTCATGAGAAATTATTCCCTTTTCTACAAGTATCTCGCCTACGAATTTACCGGTTTCTTTTGCTTCTTCGAGGGCAGATTTAATAGATTCAGTGGGTATATCGCCTATTTGGTGGAGTAATTCTGTTATGGAAGTTATTTTGCTCCTATCATAGTCAGTTTTATCTTTTTTGTATAAGTTTTCTGGTTCAGGGGTTTTATTCCCTTCACCACTTGTTGTTAAAATTAACTTATCTTTTTTCTTTTCCCATCTCATTACCCGTGTACCTTAGTTTTATTTATGACACAAGAAACAAAGATTGGGTTTCTTTTATTTCATAATGCTTTGGAGAACAACATAATAACTAAAATTACCACAGGGCACAGTGTTCCTCAGCCCAGCCAATCATAGAATCTATGGTGATTATATCTTTGTTGACTTTTATTTCACCTTTTATTTCTCCGAAAACCTGAACGACTTCTGACTTTAGTAGTATTAGATTGATTTTGGATTTCCTTACATGAGTAGGCTCTAAGGTTAACTCTATATTATCTGAATTCTTGCTTCTGACGAGCCATTTTTTTTCAGGGTTTTGTCTATTCCATATGAAGGTTACATCTTCAGATATTTTTGTGAATTTGTTCCCTTCCCATATACCGTTTTCATTTTGACCAGTGTTGTCTGTCCACTTACCGCCTAAATTAATGCCAATCCTTTCTTCAATAGATTTTTCTAAGGTGCTTCCTGCAAGCCAGTTCCAATTAGTTCGGTATTTCCACTTCCCAGCTCCATAATCGAGGCAAGCAAAACAAGTATTTTCTGTGAAATTAAGTTCTACATTGTTTATATTAATATATCCGTTTGCTAAATACGGTAGTTGTTTTGATGTAAATTGAAACCTCTTTCTACTCCATGGAACAACTACATTCAAGGTAGGATGTAATTTACCTAAATGGATGGCGAAGCTTCCGTGTATATGTTTTTTCTTTATCTCACCGTCTATATCTAAAGATATTTTACTCTCTTCTGCTCTTATATCTATATTTAGGTCAGGATTGGAAAATCTTGCTGATTCAAGAGGGAAGTCGGGAATAGAGATAGATTTTGAAGTGAAGGCTATTTTCCCGAGTTCTTCAGAATAGTTATTATTGAAATTGGCAAAGTATATGCCTCCTAATTTTAAATAGTCTAAATCTGCTATAGTTACTCCAAGAGTTCCCTGTCTACTCATAATCCCCCAGAATATCCATTTTTTTCTTCGTCCCCAACCGTAGAGATTACAGTTCACAAAGGGATATGACATCCATTTGGTGGCTTCTGGATTTAATCTTCCATTTGCTAAACACAATGGTATTACTTTTCTTTCTTCTTCCATATTAGAATGTTTCTTTTCTTACGGCAGGTAGAATTTTTACTTTATTGCCTTCAACTTTAAGTCTACCCTCTGCAAACAGTTGTATTGCTTTGGGATAGATTTCTCTCTCTTTGGCTTGAACCCTTTCTGCAAGTGTTTCTGGAGTATCGTCTTCGAATACAGGAACCGCTTCTTGGAGGATTATAGGACCGTGGTCGTATTGTTCATCTACAAAGTGGACTGTGCAACCGGTAATTTTCACCCCTGATTTAATAACTGCTTCGTGGACATGATGTCCATACATACCCTTACCACAAAAAGCGGGGATTAGTGCTGGGTGGATGTTCATTATTCTATTCGTGAAATCTGGGGGAACTTCTATTAGAGAAAGAAAGCCTGCTAATACTACTAAGTCAACAGGATATTGTCTAATAGTTTTCCAAAGGGCCTCATTGAATGTCTTAAAATCGGGATAGTTTTTAGGACTCACTATTGCTGTGGGAATTTTATTTTGTTGTGCCCTTATAAGTCCGTATGCGTTGGGTTTGGAGGATATTACTATAGATATCGTAGCATCGAGCTTACCATCGTTTATGTGGTCGATTAGATTTTGTAAAGTAGTTCCACTACCTGAAAGAAGTATAGCGAGGCGAATCGGCATGTTCTTCCCTCCCGAAAAATAATTATTTTTCTATTTTAGATGTTCTGTTCGTCTATTTCCAGAGGTTCTAAACCCTGTCCCTCGTTTTGAGGGGTAACTTGCTCGGTATTTATTGAAGGGTAATTTGAGTTAGTTTTACTTATCGGAATTAAACCTTTCTTTATACCGGCGGAGATCAAGTTTACTGCTCTTCCATAGTCTTTTATCCCTTCTTTAACTCCCTGAGATTTTAGATATTTGTCATAAACTTTCCAAGATAAGTTTGAAAGCCAAGTGATTCTGTATTTTTCAGTAATTTCCTTTTCCCTTTTGAGGTCTTCTTTTGCTCTCTCTGGTAACATAGATAAGTATCTATCCCTTTCTGTGGCTGGGAGTCTGTGGGCAAGATTCTCGTATAGGTCGAGGGCAAGTGAGTATTTAGCGAACTTGTCTTCTGCATGAAATCCTGCGGCGTAGCCTACAAAACTTGCCTCGGCTTCTCCACAGTATCCAGCAATGTGGGAAAGCTCGTGTGCGGAAGTCGCTACAAAGGATGCGGGAGGAAGTGCCCCATCTACATGCGGTTCGAGAGTCAATGGAATGCACATACCAGATGTGCTATTGAGTAGAAATAAGCCTGGGGGAGTCTTTTTAACTCGAAGGGGCAAGTATATGGGGACCTCGTCCCATTCAGATACTATCTTTTGCATAGATTTTGCAATAGATTTCACACTTTCATCTACATTTCTATCATCATAAGGAATGTCATTTTCGATTATTATAGGTAGTAGATTGTCTAAAATTTGCTTTATTTCCTCTTCAGAAAGTTGAGTAAGTTCTAATTTAAGTTTTTCTTCTATAGGTTTTCGATGATACCCGACTCCCCACAATAGGAAGTATGAAACAATGATTACCCCGCTTAGAATGAATGACCATTTGAAGAGCCAGAATATACCCCAAGAATGTGTTTTATGTAGTTTCTTTCGGAGATATATCCAATTTCCTATCCAGATGACTATAAAAAGGAATATGGATAGGGGGAGAAAAATTAGAGCAAGGGAATGGTGAGTGGTTTGTTGTACAAGTGTGGCAATAATCACAATTGCCCGATATAGACCACAGGAGTAATAGAATTCAACCGCCTCAGGAGTTGGTTTCCAATTCAGCCAAGAAATGAAAATTAGCCAGAATAGGATCCCTATGAGCCAAGGAACAATAGTCCTCTTTCTTATTCTTCTTTGTTCACTCATCTCATTTCCCTTGAAACCTTTTTATAATTATAATCTTTCCTTCTCGTCGGGTTGTAGTGTTTGATTAAGGTTTGAGTTTGGTCCCTATTTCTTTGAAAAATTCGTATCTCTCCTTAGGGGTGGAGAAATAGGAAAGAGACCAGGGACTCGTGAATCCCATTCCTTTGATTCTCTGGAGTATTGTATGAGCATAAGCTATATGAACACCATCTAAAAACAATTGATAATAAGGTCTCAATTCAGGACAATCTAAATTGTCTACAAACTTTTGACCAGGAGCATTAAGTTCTGTTCCAATAAATATTGGAAAATAAAGTTCTTTAGCTACCATTATAAATTTTTCGAGATTTTGGAGTTTTACTTTCTTAAGTTCCGGGTCTTTAATATTCCAGTTCCTCTCAGGAATTATATTTACAGCATGCACACCGGAAGCGGTCATTAAGGTTAAAAGTTCTTCAATTTTTTGCTCACCATCACTTGTTCCATCTAACCAAGCAAATGTGGGGATACCTCCATTAGCCAGTATGAATTCGTTTACCTCATTCAGTGTGGGAAAGGTTTCGGGCTCAGGTTTTATATAACCTGGTCCTCCTAATTTCATTAATTTACTTCTTATTAGGTTTTGGAAAGAATTGTTATCTTCGGTTACTTTTTCAAGTTCTGATATAGGTGTGCCGAGTTTTTCACTCCAAAATTTAAGGAATTCTTCTTGCTTGGCGTAGACCATCTTACTTTTTTCTAAAAAGGCTACACATAGATGGCGTTCGGTAGGGTTACCCGCAGGGGTCAATGGAATTACATCTTTCTCACAGTCTATGGTAAGCGGATAGAGGAAACTATTAACGAGTTCAATTATATTTTTTATTCGACTTTGAGCTATTGATTTTAATTTTTTGAGTGTTTCTAACTTTCTTACTTTTTGAGAAGTAAACCCCATTCCTATGTGATAGCAAATTCCAACCTCGCCGGGTGAGTTAATCTGATATTTCGCAAATTGTGGAATAAACACTCGGGTCTCGAACCCAGCGCAACCCCTGATATTAGCTTTTTCACAGCACTCTAAAAATTCCTCTACTCCATCCAAGACATCAAAATCTACAAGCCCTATTGCATACAAATTATTCTTAATTGCGTTCCAAACCAAACCCGTGGGTGATAAATTGTAGCCATTGTATGAAAAGAAACTATGACAATGAAGGTTAAAAAGAAGTATGTTTTGAGTTTCCTCAAAGTAGGAGCTAACCCTACATTTCTCTAACAATTTGATAAAAGAGTTTTTTCTTTCCTCTAAATTGAAACTGTTGATTAGATTATCGTGATTCCTTTCTATCTCAAAAGTTGTTTTCATTCTATTAACCTTTGAATGATGAGGTATAATAATTATTGACAAATGGGTATTTAATTAATTAGACTAAATTAGCTTAAAATAACATATGTTTTGAATTATTATATTAAATTACGGGAGATTATTGATAGATGAGTAAGAAATTATTTGGTGTAGCGTTATGTATCCTTTCTTTTTCTTTAGCTGTTTTTGCCCAATCAACAACTGCATATTTAATAGTTGATATAGCCCCAACGGAGGTAAATGATTTGGGTGCGGGTTGGAAAGTAAAAGAGGTTAATAATTTGTCGTGGTTGGGAAGTGGCTACATGTTAGCTCTCTCAGCAAATGTTTACACGAGTTATACTGTTACTTTTAAGCCTGATGTATACGGTTGGAAATATCCAGCTGATATTAGAGTTACGGTACAACCAGGAAAATATACTAAAGTAGTTGGTATATATGAGCAAGTGACTGGTTCTCTCAAGGTGAACATTTACCCTAAAACAGCCGTAGATGCAGGTGCTAAGTGGCGAAGAGCTGGGCAAGAGATTTGGAGAGAGAGTGGTTATGTGGAGCAGGGGATACCTTTAGGAAAGTATACAATTGAGTTTTATAAATTGAGTAACTGGGACTCTCCCCCTGAAGTAGAGGTTACGATAAAGGACACAACCTTAGTTACTGTAAATGCATACTACTCGCAATACTTAGGTGCTTTACAGGTTAATATTTCTCCTCAAGAGGCTGTTGTAGCTGGAGCAGGTTGGAAGATAGTGGGCAAGACCGACTGGTTGCCCTCCGGCTTTAAGTATGAGAATTTGCCAGTCGGGAGTTATACAATAGAATTTAGACAGCTACGCAATTGGCAACCACCACCTTCCACTGAGGTACAGATAGAAAGAGATCAGACAAAGGTTTTGAATGTGGATTATGTAAGCTTATTACCAGAGGGAGAAGGAGAGGGTGAAGCTCTAATAGAGGGAGAAGGAGAGGGTGAAGGAGCGGGAGATGGTGATATGTGGAGTCGGTGCGGTTGTAATGATACGGGAGAGAATAAGGGTGGTGTTAAGTTGTTGTTAGACCTCCTATTCATAGGCTTATTAGTAAGTATTACTGCTTCGAGTAGAAATTATAGTAAGCTCTAAAGAATTGGACAGAGAATTACTGTTGACACTTGTGTTAAATTTTGATAAACTATCAAGACAGAAATAAATGCTGGAGATAGAAATATGAGACCGAAAGTTCTATTATTAGTGATTCTTGTCATTACTTTAATGCTTCAATCTTTAGCTGTTTTTGCTCAGGAGTATAATCCGGATGAAGATTTACCCAAACCTTCGCGTTTTGAGAAGTCCTTAACAAAGTTAGGTAGAGGATTATCTAACATTATGTTTGGTTGGGCTGAAGTTCCTTTAACATTTGACCGGAAGTTGAAAGAAGGAAAGCCATTTGGATATTTGTTTGGAGTTGTGCCTGTTTTAGGAACGGCGAGGGCTATAATGAGGACGGGCACAGGTGTTTTTGAGGTTGTCACCTTCCCCATAACTGATAAAGAGATAAATTATCAACCGATTTTGGAGCCGGAGTTTTTGTTTTAATTCTTACAGTTAGTTAGGTTTTATTTGAGTTTTAGAAGATAGTGATAATGCAGTGGCGTAGGCAAGGGTCTGCTATTCTCAGGGTGGTCTTGCTAAGAGATGGAAGGAAAGGTATAGCTGTATTAGTAGGCTCGAATGAGAAGAAACAAAATTCAGTTGTAGTATTTCAAAGGGATAACGGAGAGCGAGAAATTGTTGCTATTACAGATTTGTTAGATGTATTATCTCCTGAGGATATTATTGATATTTATTGCACTCAGGAGAGGGTATTCGGGAAAAGAGCATTTGCTCCATTAGAGATAAAGTAAAATTTTAGCCCAAGGCGTTTTTTCTTACTTGATTGTTTTTATGAGTGAGCTCGGAAAATATACTGTTGAGAGTCTACTGGAGGAGATAGTAACTCTTCCGAGCTTACCATCAACAGTTCAGAGAGTATTGAGTATGTTAAGTGATCCCAACACTCGACTTTCTGATTTGTCTCGTATTATTTCTCTTGACCCCTCTATCTCCTTGAAGCTTCTCAGATTAGTTAATTCTGCATACTATGGTTTAGGTCAAAAAGTAACTTCGATAGAGCATGCAGTTGTTTTACTTGGAACCAAAGTAGTGAAGAATCTTGTATTGACAGCCTCAGTTTTTACTCAGTTGGGAGGAAAGGCGAAGAAATTAGTTCTCCATAGTATTGCCACTGGCATAGCAATGGATGCAATAGCATCAGTGTGTCCTCTTGGTGAGCATTACAGTAAGGGAGACACTGCATTTGTGTTTGGTTTACTCCACGACATTGGAAAAGTGATACTTGGCGAATACCTAAAGAAACACTGGGAATGCGTATGTAAACTGGCGGAGGAGGAGAAGGGAACTTGGATAGCCCTGGAACAGCGAGTTATCGGAGTTGACCATGCAGAAGTTGGTGGAAAAATCTCCCAACAGTGGAAATTATCTGAGGAATTGTGGGAAGCGGTGAGATGGCACCATGAACCGTGGAATGCAAGCTCTGACAAAACCCGCACTATCTCTGCGTCTTTATGCATAGCTGACTATATTACGAGGGTCTCAGGATTGATTACTCATCCACATAAAATATATCCATTGGAGCCTGAGGTGTGGGAACTCGCAGGGGTGAAAAATAATTTACTCCTGAGAATATTGGATACATATTTTAATAATCAAGTATTTATAAATGAATTAGTAGATTTGACGAAGTAATTGTAAAACTAAGTAGTTGGGTATTGTCTCAGTTAGATAATAGGATGATTATTAATATTTAAATTAATAAGAGGGATTTTTTTATGACTGATTCTTCTATTGGAAAAGCTAAGCGATGGAATGAGGGATTAACGGGCTACCATTATCTCGTTCTTGCTGTGGCAGTGATGGGATGGATGTTCGATACGATGGACCAGTGGTTGTTTGTTTTTGCAAAGCAACCTGCGATGCGAACCCTACTCCCAGGAGTGCCTGAGAATGAATTAAACTGGTATATAGGTGTGGCAACAATGTGTATGATGTTAGGATGGGCAACAGGAGGATTATTCTTTGGAATGGTAGGAGACAAATTAGGGAGAACAAAAACAATGGCAATTACTATATTGATGTATGCAGGATTTACCGGTTTAAGTGGACTCTCTCAAAATTGGATTCAGTTTGTAATCTTGAGGTTTTTGACAGGGTTAGGAATTGGAGGTGAGTTTGCTGCAGGCGCTGCATTAGTTGCGGAAACTTTTCCTGATCATGCTCGTCCTACAGCATTGGCAATAGTTCAGTCCATGTCTGCAATTGGCAATGTTTTATCGGGTGTGATCAACTTAACACTCTCCTCTGTGGTTACCTCTCTTGATGAGGTATGGCGATATGTCTTTTTCATAGGAATTATCCCTGCACTCTTGGTCTTTGTGATAAGGTTGTATGTTAAGGAACCTGAGAGTTGGAGCACAGCAAGGGAAAAAGCTAACAAGGGTGAAGAGGGTTTAGGTTCCATAAATGAATTGTTTTCTGACCCCAGGTGGAGAAAACACACAATAATTGGGGTGATTCTTGCTACAGTTGGGGTGATTGGTTTTTGGGGTATAAGCGTTTGGTCAGCAGAACTCCTAAGGAAAATATTAAATCCTGAAAACCTGCCAGAGTTAAAAAGAGCCACTGAGATCAAAGTGAGTCTTGCTGTTATGGCTCAGAACTTTGGATGTTTCTTAGGGGCTTTGGCTTATGGTGTGATAGCAAAAAGTGTAGGAAGGAAAATAGGTTTTGCACTTGCCCTCATAGGATGCTTAATAGTAATTCCTATTACCTTTTTAATAACTAATTCTTTTCCAGTTGCTGTTATTATGTTTTTCTCAATGGGATTTATGTTGCTCGCTATATTCTCTGGATATGCAGTTTACTTCCCAGAACTATACCCTACCCGTTTAAGAGCTACTGGAGTTGGATTCTGCTACAATGTCGCAAGATATATATCTGCATTTGCTCCTTATATCTTTGGAAATTTAGCTACGAGATTTGGTCTTCGCCACGCAGGAGTTATGATATCTGCAGTGTTCGTAATAGGCTTAGCGATATTACCGTTCGCACCCGAAACTAAAGGAAAACCTCTTCCCGAGTAGCTCGTATTAAAAAGTATTTTTATAGGTTCTTATTTTCTGAAGGGGTGGACTTGGTAGAGAACATACTAATTAGCGTGGTGAGATTATAACCTCATCGAATACTTTTCCTTTGATATCCACTGCTTTTGCGGTTAGTTTTTCTGAGTCAATTTCTACTAACCAAAAGTGTTTTATGCCACTCGCTTTCTCGAGATAACCGAGTTCATGATTTTTAATTTCCCGTGGGGATACTCCAAAGCATCCATCTCCCAAGTATACAGTTCCTTCTGAAGAGACAACACCGTTTCTAAGGGATTTTGTCCTTTTAAATGTATGGTCGTGGTTTTCAAACGCTACCGATACTCTGTATTTGTCAAATATAGGGAGCCAGAGTTTTCTTTGTTCAGCAGATATAGCCCCATCGAATGGGCGATGACTTGGATACATCGGAACATGATAAACTGGAATAATGAATGGGTAGTTGGAATTTTGTTCTAAAACATTATTTAACCAGTTTACTTGGTCAGAGATAGAAACTATATGATTGCTATCGAGTAGAATCAAAAGTAAGTGGGGTTCAAATTTCTTATAGAAATAAGTTTTTTCACATTGAGCCAGGTAATTGAAATAGAATGGAGCTCTCTCTGTTGAGGGATGGCTCGGATCTTTTTCGTTTACTTCATGGTTACCTATTCCTGCTATGAGTGGTATCAAACAGTCTTCATTGTCAATCATGTATTTAGTCCAATGTTTTAGCCATATATCCCACATCCAATCCTTATTAGGATCTCCATTCTCGTAAACTATATCCCCTCCTATGACAACGAACTGGGGATTGAGTTTCTGAGCCTGTTTGAGTAGTTTAGGGGCGGATGGAAGTATACCCATATCACCTCCAACTACGAATCTGAGCGGTTTCCCATCATTAGGGATAGTTCTAAACTTGAGTTCTTTAGTAAACCTTCCCTTATTTGTTTTTAGTGTAAATGTGTATATTTCTCCTGGTTTTAATTCTGTGAGTTCAAAAGTATTAATTTTCCTATGGGGTTCAGTTATTGTAAAATCACGAGGTGATTTGCTTAATATATTCTCTGGTGAGTTGGGATTATTTAATTCTCTGTATCTAATCTCAATAGGGTACTCCCTCACAGTAGATAAAGTATTAACTGTGATTGTGGTATGTGGGTCATTTTGCCAGGTTAGATAAACATAGGTAGGTCGGGTTATACATCCTGAAAATACGAGGATGACAATTAAAATTCCGAATTTTAACAGGCTATTTCTAAAAAAGGATCTCTTCATAATGATTCCTTATAATTGGAGTTGAATAAGGAGTAATTATACCATTGTCTATATAAAACAGGACTGGGAAAGTTAGGTATTCCCTTTATTAAGGTAGGGAGGATAGCTCTTCAGCCGTAAGTCAGGAATGGGTTTTCCCAATGCGTAGTAGTAGATAGGATATAATTTCGCCTTTCCCTTTGGTTGTGGGATTTCAACTATATATTCGTCGTCAAAGAAACAACCAATTCCTGTGCCTTGTAGATTTAGTATCTCAGCCTCGAGATATAAATGATGGACTATAAAACCTGCTTCCCAGTGTAACACTACATAGGAGAAATCACCATATACTTGCAAAATATTTTGTATGTCGGCGAATAGTCCAAAAAGAATAGCACTATTTTCTCCGACATCTTGCCCACATAGAAGATGAGATGTAAAAGTTTTAAAATCTCCTTCTTTTAGAAGAAAAATATCAATTTCTTTTGAAATTTTGATGGATGAAAGGTTCTTTTCAGCGGTTCGGGAGACGAGAGATCCGTAGAATGGGAATAAGTAAATTCCTGGCCTGATATTCTCGAGAGAATTTGCAAATATAACCAAAAAAGTGGGGAGGTTAACATTCAGCACTTTTTCAATGACATTAGTTTTGACAAATTTTAGGTTTTGGAGGAGGTTCTGTAATTTTTGAATAGGAAGAGTAACTTCCGGATCGAGTTCATGGGCACTTCTTCTTTGTCGGAAAAGCACATAACTTTGGGGAGAGGTCAAAACATCTGATTTAGTGTAGTCTGACCTTCTGCCTGCTCCTATAATATCGTTGTTGACTTTATTTAATCTGTTTAAGAACTCTGCGGATGAGTTCTCCATAGCATTGATGGCGTAGTTTATCATTTCCCATTCTACTTTTTGAGGACTTAGCTTTTCAGGTTTTCCAAACCAGGTATCAAGTAGTGGAATTGAGGAGTTGATGCTATGATGTTTCTCAAACTGGCTGTTGTGAGGATAAATAAGTAATAAAATTTGAGGGGTTTCTTTTTCTACATTATCGAATTCAGGACGATTTAATCCTAATATTGTTTTCTGATATTCCCAGGGAATTGAGATTAAAGCGGATGTTTTCCAGCCCATAGCTCGGGCTGAGTAGGTTATAGCTGAAATCGCGTGACCTGTGTCTAATAAGCAGTACCTTAGGGCTCTTTCTCCATATTTCCATGCCATTCTCCAAGTTATCGTAGTCAATCCTAATATAAGGAAATTGTTAGTGGGATTCTGTTTATATACTTTTCCCCAGTTATTACTGGAGTCAGTTGCTCTGATTTCTAAACAATGGTCGAAAGGGGCATAATGATATAGGGTGGTTTTTTCATTACCGAGAAGATTAGGGGGGGCGATGATATATGCCTCTGTGGGGTGTAAATTTCCTGCGGAAGGGTTACATCTGAGAGCCCATCTTGTGCCTCTGTATTCTTTCCATGCAGAGATTCCAAGAGAGAAAAGTAGTAATTTTGATATAGAATGTATGTCAAATGGTAAAGGCTCAATGTCTTCAAGTTGAAATAGGGATTTATAGAAAGTGGGTGAATCTTCAGGATTTGATAGTGGTAGATTGATTTTTTCTGTGCCTATATATCTTCTGAATGGTTTAGGCTCGTTACTCCAATCCAGGTATCCTGGAGACCGAGCAAATTTATTTGGCTTGTGTTTAGTTCTCTCGTGGTAGTATTTTATAATTTCTTTGTATTCGTCCATGTTTTTAAAGTTAAAGAGAATCAGAAACTATTAAAGAATAATTTTATAACATTTTAAAATATATAGGAGCGTGTAATGAAAATGATATGTTTGAGATATATCCTATGTATGGTGGTTTTGCTCACATTGGAAATGGTTAATTATTGTGCTTGGGGAGATGAAACTGGTGATGTTAGGGCATGGTTAAGTTCTGAAGACGGGAGGTTCAAACTTACCGAAGTTAAAGTAAAACTGGCAAGTAAAATTAGCAAGAAGGCAAATGTCATAGAAATAGATAAAAATCAAAAATATCAGACTATCCTTGGGATGGGAGGCTCTCTTGACCATGCGACCTGTTGGAACTTAACTCGGCTTTCTCCTCAGGATAGGGAAGAAATAATTGAAAAGATTGTAGATCCTGAAAAGGGGATAGGGATGAATCTTATGCGCTTGTGCATTGGGACTTCAGACTTTGTAGGTGAGCCATATTATACATATTCTGACTTGCCTCTTGGCGAGACAGACCCTGAGTTAGAAAATTTTTCCATAGAGAAGGATAAGGAATATATAATTCCTATAATTAAGATGGTTCAGGAGAAAAATCCGGAAGTTTTGTTTTTTGCTTCTCCATGGAGTCCACCCGCTTGGATGAAGGATTCTCAAAACCTATGTGGAGGAAAGCTAAAAAAAGAATACTATTCCGTGTATGCAGAATATTTGAAGAAATTTATTGAGAATTATCGTGAGCTGGGTATTCCCATTTATGCCATTACTGTTCAGAATGAACCGTTAATGGAAGATCCTGATTATCCCACCTGTGTGTGGAGTGCAGAAGAACAGAAGGTTTTCATCAGAGATTATTTAGGCCCTTTGTTTGAGAAAAGTGGAATAGGCACAAAAATATGGTGTTGGGACCACAATTGGAATGTTCTTGATTTTCCGAGAGCAATTTTTACGGATCCCTGTGCTTCGAAATATGTGGAAGGAACAGGTTTTCACTTGTATGAGGGCAAGGTAGAAGCTCAAAGTGTGCTACATAATGAATTTCCAGACAAGCACATATACTTCACTGAAGGATCAACATTTTATACCCGTGGGGCTATTAAGATTATTGAGATATTCAGAAATTGGTCCCGCTCTTATAACTTGTGGGTGATTTGTCTCGATTGGCAGAGAAAACCTAATAGGGGCCCTCATCATGCAAGTCCAACGATGATAGTCCTTACTCCGGAGAATAAGATTGAGTATAGATATGATTACTATATGTATGGTCAGTTTATGAAGTTTGTTAAGCGGGGAGCATTCAGAATCTACTCTACGCCAGGTAGTCGATATCTTGACAATATTGCTTTCCTAAATCCTGATGGGAAGATAGCGTTAATAGTTGCTAATGCGGAGAACAATGAGAAAATAATAGGGGTAAAATCTGAGAATGTTTCTTTTGAGTATAAACTGCCATCTAAGTCGGTTATAACTTTCGTGTGGTAGTCTGAGTTATACTTTAGCGAAGTTAGCGAAAAGGAGTATAGCTAATGAAAATTTTAAGATATATATTGTTAATTGTCTTGTTGGAAATCTTCCTGGGATTCTCTTTTTCGCAAAGTAGTTTCGGTGAAGATGGTAAAGAGATTGTATACGAATTGTTAAAAAAGTGGGGGTTTAGTTCCTTCGATGAGTTGATTAGGTCAGGCGAGGTATACTGTGTATACTACCTATCACCTTTTATAAAAGATGGGCTATCTCAAAAAGAGAAAGATAGTGCCGTTCTTCTCTCTGGAAGTTGTGGGTTTCCCTACTTATTTGATGAGTTTGGTAAATTAGGGGGTAACATATTCGCACTTGATGAAATAGGCAACAATGCTTTGCATCTTGCTTCAACTGCGAGTAGTGTTTATCTTGTAGAACACTTGATCAGACTTGGTCTTAATCCGAATTCTCGAAACAAAGAAAATTTTGCTCCTCTTCATCTTTGTGCAAAAAGAGGTTTTCCTGAGGTCGCTCGGGCTTTGTTATACAATGGGGCATCTCCACACATGAGTGCAAGAGATGATATAAATTATCCCCCCGCAAATATTGCTGGGGAGAATAAAAATTTTGGTGTAGTGAGAATATTGAAAGCATACGATGCCCATTATACTTTTGAATCTGCTGTTGCTTATGGAGATATTGAATTAGTCGATGCTTACCTTAAGGAACATCCTGAATGGCTTTTAGTCCCACCTGCGAGATTTTCACCTCCTGCCGTGATTGTGGCAGTTTCTGCTAATCAAAAAGAAATGCTTCTCCATTTGCTAAAGAAAGGGGCAGTTCTTGATTGTGGCACAGTAGAAGGTGACCGGCCAATTACTATAGCGATTAGGAATCGCAATAAGGAGATGATAAGGTTGTTAGTAGATTTGGGAGTGGATATTAATTATATTGGTAGTGCCCAAAAAGATGAAACCGCGTTGGAGTATGCAATACGAAACACAGATTTGGAGATTGTAAATCTTCTTGTTGAGTTGGGCGCAGATGTTAATAATGTAAATGTAGTGAGAGATTCGAAAACACCTCTTCATCTTGCGGTAGAAATGGGGAAAAGAGATATCGTTGAGTACCTTATAGATAGGGGTGCAAATATCAATGCGAGAGATATAAATGGGATGTCTCCTATTCATTATGCAGTGAAAATAAGTGATATTAAAATAGTAGAGTCTCTTTTGAACAAGGGTGCGGATATAGAAATATTAGATAGAAATAGGTTTACGCCTTTGTTGTTTAGTATATCTGTTGGGGAAGATGAAGTATCTAAATACATTATTGAGAGAGGGGCAAATTTAGAAGCAAAAGACAAAAATGGCAATGGAGTGCTCCATTTGTGTGCGGAGAAGGGCAAATTAGAATTGGTTAAATTTGTTTTTGAGAAAAGTGGGGGTAAGATTGATATAAACAATGTTAATAGAAAGAAAGAGACACCCCTCCATATTGCGGTTAGGAATAATAGAGAAGACATAGTGAAGTATTTTGTAGATAATGGGGCGGATATTAATGCGAAGGACTCCTCAGGTGCGTCGCCGTTATCTATTGCACTCGAGGTGGACAATCTTGCTTTGGCTAAATATATTGTAGAGAAAGGTGGTGATGTGAATGTAGAGTTAAATGATGGTAGGAAGTTGCCACACTTGGCGGGAAGCTCAAAGAGTCCCGAGGCTATGAAATGGCTAATAAGCCTTGGGTTGGACATTAATGTTAAGGACAAGTATGAAAATCTACCTATCCATTATACCTGTATTTCGGGTGAGCTAAATACTCTTATGTTTTTGATTCAGAAGGGACAAGCAATCAATGAGAAGAATAAAAAGGGATATACCCCTTTGCATGTGGCGTGTGAACGAGGTCAACTTATCCTTGCTAAGGCATTGATAGATGCAGGTGCTGACTTAAGCTTACTAACTTCTGACGGGAAGAGTGCACTTCATTTGTGTGCAGAGAAAGGATATTGGGGACCTGCTCAAATATTGATATTAAAGGGCGTAAATGTGGATATACGCGATGAGAGTGGATACACTCCTTTGCATCTTTCTGCAATGAATGGGGAAGATAGGTTTGTTCAGCTAATATCAGCCAGAGGAGCAGATATTTGTGCAAAAACTAATAGTGGTAAGACTCCGCTTGACCTTGTCATTGATAGTATTAGTAAATTTGAACTGCCAGAGGGACCTACATACGCTCAAATAAGGAAATACGAAGGATTAAGAAGAACTTATAGATTAATCACTACATTGATATGCGAAGAATACTTATTAAGTATAAAAATGAAAAGAGTAGATAGATTAAAAACCCTTTGTGAAGTTTATCCTACTTTTGGTGGGGTATTCTACTTGGGTAAGGCGCCCATTCATAGAGCTATATGGTCTCACTCTTTGGAAATGACGAATCTGTTAATTAAGGCAGGTGTTGATGTTAATGTTTCGGAGATTAGCAGAGAAGGGTATACTCCGTTGCACATAGCGGTTGAGAACAGGTTAATCAATATAGTGGACCTTCTTTTGAAAAGTGGGGCGAGAAAAGATGCGAAAGACAATAAAGGTCAAACTCCTATAGAGTTAGCAGAAAAATTAGGCTTTGAAGAGATATATACTTTCCTAAAAGAAAATTAGAATTTAAGTCGGGGATTAGTATAAGTCCGATGGTAGAAAGACTACAAGATTTTAGCAGGTTAGCTATCCACACCATGACATTTAAGAGGTTAGACCTCAGAACGATTGTAAGTCTATTTCAAAAACATGGGGTTCCTGGAATAACTGTGTGGCGAGAACATATTCACGATATAGGACTGGGGGAAGCTAAACAGATATTGAGGGACTCAAGCCTCAAAGTTGTTAGTCTTTGTAGAGGGGGATTTTTCCCAAGTGCAAGCGCAATAGAGAGAGAAAAAGCTTGTGTAGAAACAATGAAAGCAATGGACGAAGCTAAAGAAATAGGAGCCCCCCTTTTGGTTTTAGTATGTGGAGCGGAACCAGGTCTTCCTCTTGCTGAAGCACGACAGCAAATTCTCGATGGGATACAAAAGGTTTTGCCACACGCTAAATCTCTACAATTGTGCTTGGGAATAGAGCCTCTTCATCCAATGTATGCAGATGACCGTTCCGCAATAAATACTCTGGAACAAGCGAATAATATAGTTACAGCCATACACTCTGAATGGGTGGGGATAGTCCTTGATGTGTATCATCTTTGGTGGGAGCCGTGGTTACAATCAGAAATTATGAGGGCTGAGCGTAAGATAATGGCTTTTCATGTCTCAGATTGGAAAACACCAACTACACATCTTTTAAATGATAGAGGAATGATGGGTGAGGGTTGTATTCCAATTCGACAAATAAGAGCGTGGGCAGAACAAGCAGGATTTCGTGGATTTATAGAGGTTGAAATTTTTTCTGAACGGTATTGGAACTCGCCACCTGATGAATTTATACAGAGAATTAAAGATGCTTACTTGAGGTATGTATAGTTTATTGGATGGGAGTTACTCTTAATCTGCACCCTAAAAATTCGAATAGATGGTTAATTAGCAAAACAAATAAATTTACTATCTCTGTAATCTCATTACCAAATCCAATTATAAATGCTGAGTTTATTCTGATCATGTAAGGGCGCCCTTACTCTGTCTCAATAATAATACATCATAGAAGTAGGTAATTCAATCCTGTTTACAAATCTACTGGATTCCAGGAAACATCTATACCGAGCAATCCTAAAAATTTCTGGATTGCTTCAAGTATAGCATTAACTAAAAACTCTATTGCATTTAACAGTCCGTCTAACATATCTTTCACCTCCTTTCATAGTGATGTATTGTAGCTATGTTTCTATTCATCACTACCTATATCAATAGGGTCCAGTGTTACATTGATACCCAAGAAATTTAGAAGATCTTGAACTGCTTTTAATATGGCATTAACGAATGCCTCTACAGCTTCAAGGAATGAAAATACCATTTTACTCACCTCCTTTCTGATTTTTTATTCAACTCTGGTTATGTATACAGATGCAGATAAGGATGTGTTACATAAATTTCTGATCTTATTTCTGGGGAGGAGACTATAAGTTTAGAATAACTTCTAAACTAAATTAAAGGTTTTAGTAAAAATGCCGATAATTTTAGTGAGCAATTTAATTAAGTGTTTGTGCTCTTAAAGCAAGGATGCTTACTATAACCTAATTCACGGAGGATGAAGTATGGGTTTAAGAATCAATACTAATGTAGCTGCTCTCAATGCTATCCGAATCCTACGCAAGAACACTCTTGACCTAAACAAAACATTAGAACGGCTTTCGAGTGGGTTGAGAATTAATCGCGCAGCAGACGATGCGGCAGGTCTTGCAATTGCGGAAGGATTTAGAGCGGTTGTTAGAGGTTCAAGGGTAGCAATAAGAAACGCTCAAGATGGCATTAGCCTAATTCAAACAGCAGAAGGGGCTTTGATAGAAAGCTCCAACATACTTCAGAGGATTAGAGAATTAGCAGTGCAATCGGCAAATGGAACCAATAGCGATCAGAATCGTGTAGCTTTGGATACAGAGGTGTCTCAGTTGCTACAACAGTTGGACGCGATAGCAAGAGATACAGAATTCAATGGCTTCCGGATGTTAAGTGTTGCCACAAGTATCTTGATTCAGGTTGGGCCGTATTCTGGACAATTGATGACTATAGCAATTAATGGAGCAAAAACTTCAGATCTTGGGATAAGTGGACTTTCTATTTCTACTCAGGCAGGGGCTGTTACTGCTTTAAGTCTTGTGGATAATGCTTTGAAGAGTGTAAATATACTGAGAAGCAATCTGGGCGCTTTCCAAAACCGGTTGGAGTTTACTATTAGTGTGCTTGAGATCCAAGAAGAAAATGCTGCATATTCAGAAAGTCAAATAAGGGATGCGGATATAGCCCAGGAAACTGTAAGATTTACTCGGAATCAGATACTTGTAAGTGCGGGGACATCTGTGCTTGCACAAGCTAATGTCATCCCGCAGACTGCTCTTCAGCTACTAAGAGGTTAGTTTGATCACTATTGAGCTTCCTCGTTAATAGAATAATGGCGATTGGTGCCAATCGCCATTATTTATTTTTTTGGTCAATGCTCAGTTTCAGAGTCTGGTATGATTAGCCTGTTTATTAATTTGAAGTTAAGAGGGATCTCACCAGTTGGTTTAGTTTGTTGTAAACCATGGTTAGGCAAAAAACAGAGTAGGAATGGATTGAGGTAGTTTTTTACTAAAATAACATAATGTCAATAAAGGGGCTTTTTAGCATAAATTTTACCTATATGGACGGCGTACTTTATGTAAGAGAATTGAGATATAGAGGTGATCTTGCCACAATATATAAATTTAAAGTTATAGAGAATATACAATATATAGTATTACCTAATAAACTTTTGTGGTGATTATTGAAAAATACTCCGCAAACTTGGTATAATTTAGCTTAATAATTCTATAAAAATGGACTCATAGGAGTTTTGTATGGGTATGTCTTATAGGATTATTGAAGAGGCATTATTGAAACATCCAGATGTAGTAGAAGTATGCGCTATTGCAGTTCCCAAACCGAGTAAAGAGCGAGAAGCTCTTGTTTTTGTAGTTCTCAGAGAAAAGGCAAAGGTTTCCGAAGAGGAATTAGTTCACTTTTTTCGCTCTCAGGTAAATGGACTTTCTGAGAAGATTGAGGTTCGGATTATCGAAAAACTTCCCAAATCCTCTACGGGGGCAGTTCTAAGGCGTGAGCTCGTAAAGTTGTGTTAATTACTCTGTATAATTGACTCTTTATTGTAATTTTTTTCTACACAAGTAAACTATCTGGCTATCAGGTATTTTATACCTTTCCACTTCTTCGGCAATTAAAAATGAGTCGCCTTTTATTTCGTCAAATTCGAAACTAAGTAGCCTCTTTTTAAAATCTAATGGTGAATATCCTCTGACATGGTCGAAGATGTCAGGGCGGGGTTCTCCATATTCAATAGTTTCTGATTGGTCCATCATAAAGGGGACCATAAGAAGAAGTTCACCGTTAGGTTTTAACACTCTGTTGAGCTCTTGAAGAGCTATTCTGTCATCTCTTACATGCTCCAAAACATGGATGCAAATAATTGCATCAAAAGAGTTATCTGCAATAGGGAGGGCATGAATATCTGCTACGAATTTAGGTGGACTTACATTGAAGATTGCACTTGGAGAATAATCTGTGAAAGTAGTCTTAATATTACTGTAGTTTTGAAGAAGTTTTAAAAAATGTGGTTCAGGTGCGAAATACAAAATTCTTATTTCTTTATAGTTTGTTTGTAGAAATTTAGGAGGTATTCTCTCGAATAGTAGACTCAGGAGTCTATGTCTTTCATGTGCATGGCAAGATGGACACTCTACTTCTGGGACTATGAACCATCCACAGTCAAGATAGTAAAATTTTCTGCCTCTCCACCCACAGCACGGGCAAGTTAATTTTGGCAAAAATAGTTTATTTACTAATCTAACATACAAGTTTAGTATTCGAGTTTTCATAGCTATATAGGCGGACTGAACCCCATAGGTTCTGTATCTCCAGATAAGGAGCTCTATTAGATTTAGGATTCGCTTGAACATTTTAGATTGTGAAACTCTTTGTAGAAATTTGATATTTATGTAGTATTGATATATGATGATGTTTTGAGAAATAATATCAAATTTTGAACCTGATACATATATGGAGAAAGCTATGAAACAGCAAACAAGAAGGGATTTTATAAAGGAAGCAATAGTCTCAACTTCTTTTGCATCATCAGTTTTATCTTTCCATCGTGCTTATGCACAGGATCTTGAAAAGGCTAAGGATGAATCAAAAACTATTTCTCCTAACGAGAAGTTATATGTAGGTTTGATTGGATGTGGGGGAATAGGAAAGGTAGATTTATCTACATTCTTTCTTAATCCCGAGGTAGATTGTAGTGTTGTGTGTGATGTGGACGATGCTATGCTTGGTGAGGCTGTTAAATTAGTCGAAGCTCAACGCGGACATAAACCGGATACAGTAAAAGATTTTAGAAAATTAATTGAGAGAAAAGATGTTGACATAGTGATAGTTGCTACACCTGACCATTGGCATGCCCTACCTACTATCTATGCTTGTGAGGCAGGAAAAGATGTGTATTGTGAAAAGCCCTTAGGAAAAACTATAGATGAAGGTAGGGCAATGCTCGAGTGTGCAAAAAAACACAACAGAATAATTCAAATGGGAACCCAATGGAGAAGTGGGACTCATTACAAAGAAGCAATAGATTTTGTTAAATCTGGTAAGCTGGGCAAGATAAGAATGGTTCGGGCATGGGCATATCTCGATTGGGTTGGAGGCATAGGAAATCCTCCTGATAGTGATCCCCCTTCCGGGGTGGATTATGATATGTGGTTAGGTCCTGCTCCCAAGAGGCCTTTTAATAAAAACAGATTCCATTTCAATTTCCGCTGGTTTTGGGATTATGCTGGTGGGTTGATGACAGATTGGGGTGTCCATCTACTAAATATCTGCTTGTGGGGGATGGGCTTAGAAACACCAAAAAGAGTGAGTTCAATGGGAGGTAAATGGGTCGTCGATGATAATTCAGAGACCCCCGATACTCAAGTTACAGTGTATGAGTTTGCTAATTATGTCTTAATATTTGAACACCAGATGTTAGGAGGGATAGGACCTAATGGAAAGCCCCACGGGATGTTGTTTTCTGGTTCAGAAGCTACGCTTGTTATAGATGACCAGGGTTGGGAAATCATTCCTGAACCTAAAAAGAAGAGTGTAGAAAAATTTGTAGGAGAACCTGGGAAAGATTCTCGACCCGCTCATGTTAGGAATCTCCTTGACTGTGTGAAATCCAGAGAACAACCAGTTGAAAATATTGAAGTAGCACATTTTGTTTCTACAGTTGCTCATCTTGGGAACTTGGCATTTCGTTCCGGTTCTGAGATTGTTTGGGAAGCTAACGCTGAGAAAGTTATCAATAACCCCAAAGCAGATGAATTAGTAGGATGCGAATACCACAATGGCTGGAAGCTCCCATACAGCAGGAGAGGATAAAATCATACAGCTCCAATTTCTCGATGATGAGACTTTTTGTCCTTGTGTTGTTTTCTTTTCTTTTTTACTGGAATGACTATTTCTCCTTCTTTGGTGTTTTTTTGTAAGTATTCTTTTAACATTCTTCTGCCTCTAAATAGTCTGGACATTACTGTTCCCAGTGGGCATTTCATCATATCTGCAATTTCTTTGTAAGAGTATTCTTCGAGGTCGGCAAGAATAACCGCTTCTCTGAATTCTGGAGGAAGTGAGTCGAGTGCTTTTCTGACAGGGTCAGATAACAATTCCAATATATGTTCTCTGTCTCTTGTTCTTGTAGCGTATGCAGGGACTTGCTCGTCTATTGCGGTTGACTTTGCGGGTTCGTTTCCTAACAGTTCTACTCTGGTTGGCTCTTTTACTCTTTTCCTGTATTCATTTATGAAGGTATTTCTTAGTATTGTCATTAGCCACGCTTTTATATTAGTTCCCTCTTCGAATTTATCGTAAAATCGGAAAGCTTTTACTAATGTAGCTTGAGCAAGATCTTCAGCGTCTTCTCTGTTTTGAGTTAATCTATAGGCTACTCTGGTTATGAGTTCTATATGTTTAACTACCTCTTCCTCGAATTGGGAAGGGTAAGTTCTTTTCTTTTTCTCAGTGTAAGCCAAACCAATACCCCTTTCTGTGTATTTATGTAAGAATACCACATAAGTAGTTAGTTCAGTTTACCATTTTTTCGTTTTTTTTAGCAACCCCTTCATAATTTATAGGGTTAAGAAAGATTTTTGGAATAGTGAATTTTCTATTTTTTGAGTAATAAGTTCTACTTTATTCGGAGAAACAAGAGATTTTTTGTTTGTTCCTGGTTCCCTTTAAGATTAAAGAGGAAAAACTCCAACATCGAAAAATTCGTTATTAACCATTGATAACTTATCTTTTGCTATTTCTTCAAATATCCACCCCAATGGATAGAATTCTTCTTTAAGTTTTCTCGATATTAGAAGGAGTTTTTCAAAATCTTTTTCTGAGTAGGCTTTTATTAAGGGTTGAGTTACATATGCAAGATATATATTTTGTCGTTTAAGTTTATAAATTATATTTCCTAATTCTTCCGATTTACTTTTTTCAATTTTCACAATAGCCCATGAGAAAGTTGCTATTGGAGTTTGGTCGCTGAAGTGTTTGCATAGAGCCTCAGCCCAATTGTGGGCTCCCTTTTTACATAGTAGATAGGTAATTGTAGGAAATGTGTTAAAACCTGCGGTTCCCTCTGGGAATATCAGTTCATCTAAAAGATTTTTATTTTTTTCCAGAGGGGTTAATACAATACTTTCGTCACTTTTCAATATGTCGAGGATGAGATTTGTGATAGAGCTTTTTATCTCTTCCCAATTAAAGTTTGTATCACACTTATATGATTGTATATTAGAGGTTAGTTCTGCAGTGTAATTTATAGGTGGGACTTTGGCACAGGTAATGCCTTCAAAACCGGTAAATACTGTTAGTTGGTGAGGTATTGTACTTTTTGAAAATTCTTCCTTAAGGATACAGGGAATATTTGGATTCCACTGATTACTGTATATTATCCATATATTGGAGTTTGGGTAGTTGGACCTTAACAAATTAACCCCTCTTGTTGTAGAGGTTATAGAAGATGAATAATAAATCTTATAGTTTTTTTGAGATGATATGCTTTTCTTGTTCCAGTGTAGAGTAAGGGCTTCCTCAAGTCTTCCTGTAATTATGATATCGTTAGTAGATAATTTGCTTTCTATCTCTGAAAGACACTTTCTCCACTCACTGTATGGCGATGTGAAAGTGTATAAAATGAAGTTGTGAGAGAAATATAGTATTAATAGTGATAAGAATATCAACTTATGAGACGGTTTATTGATTTTATTTTCTATTGCCCATAGTATAAGTCCTATTTTACATAGAAAAGAAGGGAATAAATATCGAGCCATAGCTAAACTTGAGCTCGTAATTGCTTCGAGGACACATACTATGGAGGGATATAGGATACCCATTATGACGAGTAGAAAGATGGGATCTGGGCTTAATTCTTTTCTTTTGAATTTATTGATGAAGTGGGATAGGGAGGTCAACAGAATTATAATTGAAAGAACTGCATTTCCGCCATAAGCCAAAACATAAGGAGTGTAATAGAAAATTTGGTCCCAAAGATGGGGAACGGATTTTCCGTAAAAAAAGATTGGCTGAAGGAAAATGCTCCATGAATTCAAGAAATTTACTTCGAAATCGAGGAGTCCAAGTGGGATGAAAACAAATTCAAAAAGGCTCTTGGTAGATAAGAATGAGGCATTGTTTGTTTTCACGAAAAATGTTATGTATAAAATTGCAGATAATCCAATGAGTATATTCGCGAGGCTAATACTAAAATAATGTTTTACTTTCTTTGGTATTTTTGTGAGTATACATAGAGACTCTATTATGGGTAACCAAAAATATGCAAAGTGGGTAAGAATCAAAGTTAAATTTGTAGCAGTGAGTAAGATTCCTAAAGATTTGTCTTTCTCATCAGAGATGATTTTAGTAGTTATCAACAATGATACTGAGGATAATAAAAAACTTAAGATATGAGGTCTTAGTAGTGGGGAATACCATAGATGGAGAGGTGAAATGGTGAGTATTATTGCAGATAAAAAACCTATTTTTTTGTTTGTTAATGAAGAGACTAAAGTGAATGCTATAACTATGTTTAATACACCGAAGAACAGAGAAATACCTCTAAAAACTGTTTCCTGAAAACCCATGATTTTGTGTGCGAGGTATAAGATAGATGGGTATATAGGAGCAACTTCAGGTCCTATGCTCCAAAGTCTAATGAGAAAATTAATATAGGACCCTGAACGCAGAAAAGTTAGTCCACCATATATTTCATCCCCCCAGAGTGAAGGAAAATTAGAGTTAATAAGATATACAGTAATTGGGAGTAAGATTACGAATAAATACCAGAACAAAAATAAGTATTTTCTTTTTTCTACTTTCATTTTCTTGAAGACATCACTCTCCCAGTAGGATAATAATTAAGCCTTGTAAATCTGTATGATAGGAGGTTTAATATGTTGGAGAGAGTAAAGGTAAAAGTTCCTTTTTTCATTTTTGCTATGGCTGTACTTATAGTTTTGGTTATAGTTTCCAAACCATCTTTAAGTTTAAACAATCAATCTATGGAAGAGAAAATAAAAGTAGCTGTTATAATAGGCGGACACGACTACGATAAGAAGGCTTTTGAGGAAATGTGGGCTTCATTTTCAGACTTTAGTGTTGAATATTTTAACTATAGAGTTGGTGAATGTAAGTTTTTTGATAATCCTCCAAGTGATAAGTGGGATGTGGTGGTGTTTTACAATATGAATCAACAGTTGAATAGAAAACAACAGAAGAATTTTCTCGAATACCTGAAACAAGGTAGAAAAATGATTTTTCTACATCATGCGGTTTCCGCTTTTCCTAAGTGGGAAGAATTTCCAAAGATTTTAGGGGGTAGATATTTTCTCGAAGATAAGACAGAGTGGGAGGGGAGAACATATCCTCGTTCTACCTATAAACATGATGTGAAAGTTAATATAAAGGTTATAGAGAAAGAACATCCCATTACAAAGGATGTGGGAGATTTCGAGGAAATCGATGAGATTTATGGAAATTATTATGTGAGTCCCAGTGTGAAGTTGCTATTGGCGACTGAGCATCCCGAGAGTGTTCCTGCCTTGGCCTGGATCAATGGATATTTGAATGGAGAGATTCTGTTTATCCAGCCTGGACATGGGCCTCAAGTTTTTTCTAATCCACAATATAGGAAATTGATACATAATGCGGTAATGTGGGCAGTTAAAGAAAAATAAGAGGAGATAGGTTTATGAAGAAAATTATTTTTATGGGAGTAGTATCTGTATGTCTTTTCTATGTTGTTCAAAGTTTTGCTGAATCTCCTTTCTTTAAAGAATTCTTTGTTATGGATACAGCGACGAGAGATGCCGAACATACCACGCCTCTTGCTCAAGTAAAGTTAGCCAAGGAGTTAGGTTTTTCGGGAATAAGCTGGACAGGATTAGAACATATCTCAGAATTGAAAGAAGCACTTCAATCTGAGGGAGTTAAACTGTATGCTGTTTATGTTTGGGGAAATGTAGAAAAGGAAGGAGTTCAATTACAGCCTGGAGTGGAGAATGCAGTGGAACTTTTAGGCGGGGATCTTGGCTATATTTGGTTAACAATTAATAGTAAGAGTTGGAGTTCCCCTGACGAAGAGTCTAATGCAAAAGCATTAGAACTTGTTAAGTTATTGGCTGATATTGCGGGTAAGTTTGGCGTTAAAGTAGCTTTATATCCTCATGCTGGGTCATGGTTAGAGAAAGTTGACCATGCTTACCAACTTGCCCAAGATAGTGGTAAGGATAATGTTGGGGTTTCCTTTAATCTATGTCATTGGTTGAAAGTTGAAAGTCCAGATGCGAACTTAGATTTGGCCTTGAGAAAAGTGGCGACTAAACTTTTTGTTGTTACCCTCAATGGAGCTGAGCCCCCCGGAGACTGGGACAAATTAATCCAGCCTTTAGATAAAGGAAGCTATGACCTAAAGCCGTTACTGAAAACACTTAAGTCTATAGGGTTTACTGGAGCCATTGGACTTCAAGGATATGGAATTCAAGAGCCGGCAAAAGAACATCTGCCGAGGTCTATATCAGTTTGGAAAGAGCTTGTAAAGTCAGTAGCAGACTTCGAGCCAGTTAGGATATCTACGGATAGTTTAGATGGTTTCCGGGAACATGTTGGAGATTGGTACCCGGCAGGCGGAGCAATCCCTAATCCTGCGGACGAAAAATTGCTTATAGGGCTTCCGGGAGTTGGCGTATTAATCAACGGAAAAGATGGCAAAACCACCCATCTTATTACTAAGGAAGAGTTTGGAGATATTGAGCTTCATGTTGAGTTTATGGTTCCTAAAGGGTCAAATTCAGGTGTGTATATCCAAGGGAGATATGAGATACAAGTTTTGGATAGTTGGGGTGTAAAAGAGCCGAAACATAGTGATTGTGGTGGAATATATCAGAGATGGAGGGAAGAACCAGGTATCCCTGATAATGAAAGAGGTTTTGAAGGCAGACCACCTCGTGTAAATGCATCGAGACCTCCAGGAGTATGGCAGTCTTTTGACATTGTTTTTAGAGCTCCTCGATTTGACCAAGACGGCAATAAGATTGAAAATGCTAAGTTCATAAGGGTTGTTCATAACGGGGTTGTTATTCATGAAAATGAAGAACTTTCTGGTCCTACTCGGGCGTCTTTGTTCAACAATGAGGCACCGTTGGGTCCCATAATGTTCCAAGGAGACCATGGACCAGTTGCATATAGGAATATATGGGTTAGACAAATAAAATAAATTTTATAAGGAAATTAGTGTTTATAATTTATTCTCAACCTTCAGGAGAGATAATATGGATAAGAGTAAGAATAGAGATGCTCAATCTTCACGGAGGGAGTTTCTAAAAAAATTGGGAGTTTTAACAGGGTCACCGCTGGTAGTTTCTTTTTCTTTATTTGATAAAGAAAATAAACCATCTGAGAAAGTGGGAGTGGGTTTCATAGGTACGGGGGAAAGGGGTAGGTACCTTATGAAAACCCTGTCAGATGTGAAACAAGCTCAACTGATAGCTATTTGTGATGTTAGGAAGAAGGACTTAGATGAGGCTTTTGGAATTGCACAGAAGATGAATGAGGATGTTGTATTGTACAAGGATTTTAGAGAACTATTAGCGAGAGATGATATTGACGCAGTAGTTATTGCGACTCCAGACCATTGGCATGGTCCTGTAGCAATTTCTGCAATAAGGGCAGGAAAAGATGTATATGTTGAAAAGCCTTTAACTATATCTTTAGAGGATGACTTAAAACTAAGAGAGGAGGTGAAAAAACATAATAGAGTTTTTCAATTTGGGACTCAACAACGCTCCAATGAAGATTTTGCTTTCGCATGCGAGCTCGTGAGGAACGGTTATATTGGTGAACTTAAGAAAATACGAGTGGGTGTGCCGGGGGGTATTACAGGTCCGATATGTAGTGAAGAGCCCATTCCTGAAGGGTTTGATTACGATATGTGGCTTGGTCCTGCTCCTTATTCCCCCTATTGTGAAGCCAGAACTGTTCGACCATATTGGTACCATATTACTGATTATGCAATGGGTTTTATTGGAGGTTGGGGTATTCATCATGTGGATATAGCTCAATGGGGACATGGGAAAGATGATGCTTTGAGTCCAGTGGAATATTATGGGAAAGGAGTATTTCCCAAGGAGGGTATATGCGACGGTGCTATCTCATGGGATGTTGAAATGAGGTATACTGATGGTGTAGTGGTTCATTTTACTAACGAACAAACTCAAGCCAAAGAACCTAATCTCAATAGAAGTGGTGTCAAATTTGAAGGGAGCGATGGTTGGGTCTTTGTCAATAGAGAAACAATAGAAGCGGAACCAAAATCATTGCTATCAATTAAATTAAAAGAAAGTGATATCCGTTTATATAAAAGTAAGCATCATATGAAAAATTTTATTGAATGTGTAATTTCAAGGGAACAACCTGTAGCCCCCATAGATGTAGCTGTTAGGTCTAATGTTATATGTCTACTTAGTGAGATAGCCATCCGCACGAACAAAATTATAAAGTGGGATCCTGTAAACGAGAGAATTTTAGAGCCACTTGAATTTCCCAATGAGGTTTATAAGCTTTTTAGAAGACCTAAGAGGGATAAGTGGAATTTGTAGTGAATGTAAAAGTGTACAATAAGAGGGTAGAATTAAATAAGGAGAGTTAGGATGAAAAGGTGCTACTTTGTGATCAAAGATATGAAGAAATTTCCCCAAGAGGAAGGATTTATTGTGTATGCGGAATCTATCGTCGACCTAATAAATGTGTTGCAGGATAAATTTTCACAGTTAGATTCTAATGAAGGGGATAGTGACTTCCCTGATGTAAATGAAGGTATGGTAATTGATCTTGGGGAAGCCCTTGAAATTCCTGAAAGCATAAGTAATAGCGGGTTCGAAGCTCTGCCCAAAAATATTCCCAGTGTATTAGAGAAGATTAGCAGTATTAAGTTTAAAGATTATTTTAATTGAAATTAGTTGCTTCGAGAACTCTGTGTGTGCGTAATTTTTAGATGTTTATTGATAATAATTGATAATACACTAAATGCAGTTTTTACACAGTTTCGTAAGATGTGAGCTTCCCCTCTATTTTTTTGTATTGAAGGAAATTATTAACTTTTAATCTTTCATCTTTTTCGAAAGGGGTGTTTGTGGAAAGTTTTCCTGAATAAACTGAGCAACTTTTCTATATTCTTCGTCTCTTCTATTATTCATAAGGGTACGGGCATAGTTTAATCCTACTAACCTCACCAGCTCCTCATTTTCCTTGGGGTTAGAGGATATTAAGGATTCCCATGATTGCTTTAGAATTTGCTCTGCTTTTGGATAATTTCCCTTGAAAATCTCTACTTGAGCGAGCATTAAGTTTGCCTCTGAGGCAGTGGTAACATTACTTTGAGAGTGAGAGATTATTTCATTGAGTTTAGCCTCAACCCAATCAGTCAATCCTTTCGATAGTAATATATCTATACTTTCTTTTAGGATATTTGTTTTATTTTGTATATCTTTAGTCGAGTTGAGAATTTCATCCAATTTTTCTGTAGAGACTTGTTGAGAAGAATCTTCTGCGTGAAGAATTTTTTTCATTTCTTCAAGTAGCTTCATTTGATTATCGTCTGAATTGCTTTTTGGGGTTTTCTCTTTTTCCTCTTTTTTCAAATTTTGGAATTCATTTTCTATTTTCTCTTCCGATGCTACACGGATACTCTTAACCTTTGAGTCTTGAGAAGATTCAGGATTTTCATTAGAGAAAGTGCTTTCCCTTTTTTTGCTTACAATGACAAGAGAATTTTCCATAGATTTACCGGGGGGAGCAGAGAATCTTTTTTTAGTAGCACTGGACTTAATTGGTGATATCCCCGAGGTCAAATAGGCGGTTAAGGCCATTATAGCTATAAGAGAGAAGGTTATTAATACAACAGTTATAGTGTTTTTTCTATCCATTTGTATCTTATAATCAACCTGTCCTTAATTATAACTCAAAAGATAAGGTGGAAGAGAATTACTGCGGAATAGGAAATCCCAATTCTCTCAACTGCTTTATCCCCTGTTTAACCTCTTCCACTGAATAATGAAGCTCCTTAAGTTTTTCCTGTGTTAGAGGGAGTTCAATTATTTTCTCTACACCTACTCTTCCCAAAACACATGGTAGCCCAACAAAGTAGCCGGTAATTTGATATTCTCCATTTGCGTACACAGCGCAGGGGAGTACAGATTTTTCATCTTGTAGGATGGCTTTGACCATCCTTACTGCACTTGCAGAAGGAGCGTAATAAGCACTTCCTGTTTTCAGCAGGGACACAATCTCCGCACCACCTTTGCGAGTCCTTTCTATTATTTTCTCAATCTTTTCTTTGGATAGGAGTTGGGTTATCGGTATGCCATTCACGCAAGTATAATCTGGGAGTGGCACCATAAGATCTCCGTGAGAGCCTAAAACCATTGCATTTACTTGTGTGGGGTCTATTTCTAATTCCGAAGCTACAAATAGACTCATCCTTGCACTATCCAGGATCCCAGCCATTCCCATAACTCTTTTGGGAGGAAAGCCTAAAATGTGGTAAGCGAGTTGGACCATAATATCCAATGGATTAGTAATTATGATTACAATAGAATTGGGCGCATAACTCTTGATATTTTCACATATCTCGGAAATAATCTTGCCATTTTTTTCAAGCAAATCTAATCTACTCATCCCTGGTTTCCGAGGGAAGCCTGCGGATACAACTACTATATCAGCATCCTTCATATCTGAGAAATCATTGCTTCCCATAATTCTTACTGAATATCCTCTGATACTACTCGCTTGGGCAAGGTCAAGGGCTTTACCTTGTGGTAATCCTTCTACTATATCAAGTAGTAATATGTCACCAAGAGACATTTCTGCACAGTATTGTGCGAAAGTAGCGCCGATGTTTCCTGCTCCGATAGAAACTATTTTAGGCCTGCTTAGGGTATTTATCATAGGGTATGATCCTTCTAAATCTTTCATCTTTTTTCAGGGAAAAAATGGTTTTCTATCATTGCACATAGTGTATGCCATACCGATTGGTGATATTCTTGAATTATCTTTGTAGAGTTACCAGGGACTCTTATAGCTACATTTGCATATTGAGCCATCTGCCCACCATTAGGTCCTGTAAGTGCGATAGTGGTAGATGATTTTGCCTTAGCCACACTC
>JAOAHN010000140.1 GCA_026415215.1 Candidatus Hydrogenedentota bacterium | reverse complement strand
AGATGCTTTGATGAGCGGGTATTGATAATATAAATGGGACTTTCTCGGTTTACATGAGAACCCGATAGAAAAAGGGAAGGAAATTATAAAAAAATGGTAGCGGGGGCAGGATTCGAACCTGCGACCTTTGGGTTATGAGCCCAACGAGCTACCAGGCTGCTCCACCCCGCGGTCGCATTGTATTATAATCAAAATAATGTAGGATATTCAACTTTGATATTTCGTTAGTTGTTAAAGAATTTTCGAAAGGCTTCTGGATCGTCAAGGAGATTTATTTCTGATTCTTTGAATCTGCGGACTTCTTCTCGAGTTATGGGCTTTTTCTTGTTAATTTTGTAAGAGAGTTCCTCAACTCTTCCTTCTGGATTAAATTCTCCGGATGATTGTGCCTCTTTTTCTTCAGAGGATTTTTGTTTTCTAAAAAAGTCTTCCACTTTTTCTTCTATAAATGCGGTGAAGACATCAATTATGTGTCTTTTTTTCTCTTCGAGAGTTCCCTCTGTGATTATTTTATTGTCCAACGGCATTGTGGTCCCATTAAAAAGTGCCACCATTCCTTTGCATTGTGGGCATGGACCTATAAGAATAGTCCCTATTGGTGGTAGGACTATTCTTCCTTGTGCTCCGCAATGTGGGCACTTTACTTCAATGAATGAAAACATATTTAAGAGTCCTCACTTTAATAGATTGTATTTATTGATATTATAGCATATATCACTGATATCTGCCAATTTTTCGGAAAGTCTTTATAGATTCTATATCTGATTTAGTGAAATTTTAGTTTTTCCCCGTAAATTCTGGAATATAATTAATATATTAGACTATTTTATAAGAGTTTCTTCTTTAAAGAAACGATTATATTCTATGCAATCTATGACATAAATGATTCTATCAGTCAGATTTTTAATATTAACATAGTTTTCGAGGTTTTTGATAACTTCTTGATAGTGACCCCAGAAGCATATATCCTTATCATCGATGCTAAAAATCCAGAGGCCTATTGCCTCCTCATTAAATTTATTTTCCGGATTCCATTTGTCAAATTTTATTTCCATCCTCAACCCACTTCTTTACTTTCACATAAATTATATCTCATTTGTGTGATAATAGTTCACTTTTTGTAAATGGAGATGTGGTATAATGTAATTCACTAAATTGAATTTTGTGGCGGTTGGTCACTAATGATGGTGCTAAGAGGGAATCCGGTGAGAGTCCGGAACTGTCCCGCAGCGGTGAGCAGGAACGAAAGGCTCAATAATGGCACTGGGTATTAAATTTGAAAGCCTGGGAAGCCGAGCCGAGTAGGTTTAGCCTGTAAGTCCGAAGACCTGCCAACTGCTATCAATACAGACTGAGGTCGCGTGGGAAGGCTGAGGTCTGCCAAGAGAAGATTTTTTGAAAAAGCTCCTTTGCTTCCCCCGCTCATTACCTCGAGAATCTTTTGATTATTAGGACATGAGAATGTTGAGGTTTATTTGGGTTAATCTTTACATTTTTCTTTTAGTGGGAGTAGTCTGTTTGTCCAATTTTCAAATAGAAGCAGATAGTGGAGTAGATGACCCGTGGGTTGATGAGGTGATGGAGTTTTTTGGGAGGAATCGCAACTATGGATTTACCAATCCCTATGTTGTTATAGGTGCTCCATTAGGTTTTGGAACATTGACACCTTCTCTCCAAGGAATTTATTCGATAGGCACTCCTGGTGTTCCCCGAGAGAGTTACATCATAGTGAAGTTCAATACTCCGATAAAGAATGACCCGTTGAATCCTAATGGATATGATTTTATAGTTTATTCTAATGCGTTTTGGGTTGGCGGAAATCCCAATAAGAAGTTTGTAGAACCTGGATTGGTAGAATTATCGAAAGATGTAAATAACAATGGTCTTCCTGATGACCCATGGTATGTTATTCCGGGAAGTTTGGGGTTAAGTAGGGGGATTTTTCCAGATGGTATTCGCGGTAATTCGCCGAAAATAGCAGGGGTGGTAGAATCAAGTGGAGATAGTGAGGCACTTTGGGGGTATGTTGATTTATCGCCTACCATGCCTCCGTATAAGGACAACTATCTGAGAGCTGATAATCCTCTGAAAGTTGGTATTGATTTTGGGACGGGTGGCGGAGATGCATTTGATATAAGTTGGGCTGTTGATGAGTTTGGTAACCCTGTAAATTTAGATGAAATAAGTTTTATCAGGGTTTCTACAATTCCCAATATACTTGATCCTATATTTGGTTATTACACTACAGAGGTTATGGCAATTGCAGATGTGGCTCCTCTTATCGACAGTGATGGCGACTCAATATTGGACGATTACGAAGTTAGGGTTTCGAGGACCGACCCACACCGTTCTGAAAACACAGTTCTACCTTTAGAAAAACCTATAGAGTGGGGGGGAAGTCAGGCTGGAACACTATTGGGAGAGGCGTGTGATTCTGATAGAAGTCTTTGCGTGGCCTTGTATTCAAGTGGTGTGAGAACTGGTTCGAGAGAGTATAACTGTATTGTAGATTTGAAGTTTGAGGGGGATCCTGCTCCAAATACTGAGATTGAAGGCTTGAAAAAATCAGGGATCTTTTTCAGATTCTCTTCAAACATAGAAGATTTTTCTACTGCACAAATTGAATTTCCTTATATCACAGTTAGCTACGAAGCTAATCAAATTGAGGGACTGAATGAATTAAGTTTGAGAGTTTTCAGGTGGATAGGAAATGGTTGGTCTGAGGGGGATATCACCATAGTAGAGAGGGATATTTATATGAATAAGTTAGTGATTAAAACGAGGTATCCTGGGATTTTTGGAATATTCGGTGAAGATGGAGAAGGTGATATAACTCCTGGGAGAGGTAGGATGAGGATAACCTGCTCTACTCTTACCTCACGAGTAGGGGATTATGGAGAAGATATTAGGGTTACAGTAGATGAAATATATGATGAGAATAATGAACGCGTTTTGGATGGAACACCATTTACGATTATGGTAAGTCTATTAGAGTTTGTGGGGGAAGATGAGGATGAAAATATAGAAGGGGTCCAATTGTTAGTGGAGGATGGAAAGTTAGAGTTTAGTGTAAGACCTGGAACAGTTTCTGGGATGGGTGAGATAAAGATAGAAAACTACGGAGGATCCATCAAAGGAAAAGTACAAATATTATTAAAATCGGGACCTCCAGTACACCCAGTTGATGTATGGTATGTGGGAGATACACCTCCAACCACACCATTTTTAATTTTTATGACAAGCGATTTATACGATGTATATGGAAATAGGGTTTTGGACGGTTTAGTTTCAGTAGATGTAACTGGAGGAGTGATATTAAACAGAGACGAAAGAGATTTATTGGATGGTCATCAATTAAGTATTAGGAATGGGAGATTGGAATTTGCAGTAAGGCAAAGATGTATAGGAGGAGAGATAAATATACTATTGTGTATTTATGATGATGAATACAAGACTAATATTCTTAATTGTGAGGAATTCAACTTCGAAGGGAAGTGTTTAGGAGAAGTAAGCTATTTCAAGCTAATATTTTTAATGTGCTTGTTTGTCCTTGTTGGTGTGAGCCTGATTTCGAGAGTAAAAAGGAGAGAAAAAGTTTGCACCTGAGTCTAAGTAATAAAGGTTTTACATTGGTAGAATTGCTCGTTGTAATAGCGATAATGAGTATTCTTGCTATGATATTATTGCCTGCGTTGTCGCGTGGAAAGGCTCAAGCGAGGGGAGTCCAATGTGTGAATAACTTAAGGCAGTTATATTTAGCTAATACCATGTATGCGAGTGAACATAATGGTTTTTATGTTCCTGCGGCGTCCGACATGTATGACTTTTTGCTACCTAATTCTGAGCCGGACCACTTTGGTGGTAGATATAGATGGCACGGTGTAAGAGCTGTCTCTTATACACATCT
>JAOAHN010000118.1 GCA_026415215.1 Candidatus Hydrogenedentota bacterium | reverse complement strand
TAGGGGTTCGCGAACCCGGTTCCCGCGATAAAGTAAGATTCCTCCGCTAAAGACACAGTTTGAAAGTCATAACATCTCATTCACCTTGACGAATAAGTAAGTAACATTAACGCTCCTTCACATAACCCGATTTAGTAAACTGCTCAATTCCAAATGATAGCTCTCTAAAATTCCAAATTCGCACCTGGTAATAACTATCATATATTATTTTTACAAATCAGAGCCCACGTATAATTTCACATAAAAACTAATAACATTTACTGAAATTCTCAAAATAAGTAGAAAACAGATACTGAGGATATTGAGTAAGGAGTATGCAGATTATTAATTCGAGACTCATCTATAGCCAAAAGGATGAATTTCACATTGCACCCGTTTATTCATCCAAAGAATATTTTCTGCCAATATTAGTAGGAGTTTTAGTCATCATAATCGGGTCTTTCCCTTACATCTATGGATATTACATCGCTGGTAATGAGAAAGTGTTTATGGGTATGGTAGGTAGAGGAACTCATGCATCTTTTGGCTATATAATGTTCCAAAGACAGGCATTAGAGGGGAAAACATTCCTAAGAAACCAGTGCACTCCTGAACCATTGGGAAGTAGGTATTTCAATCCCGAGTGGTGGATAATGGGTAGACTCGCCTCATGGTGTAATATATCATTGATACAACTTCATCATATTGACAGAATACTATCTGTTCTACTATTCGTCATAACAGTATATTACCTTCTTTCCGTAACCTTGGAAACCTTTTCACAGCGGGCTTTCGTATTCTTGCTCATAGTGTTTGGTTCCGGCTTTGGATGGGTAATTTGGACATTCAATTACTTCTTTAAAACAGGCTACCCTATTTCATGGGACATACAAGGAGTACAAGTCTTCGGCTACTTGATAAACAAACCTCATTTTATCCGAGCCTTTGTCTTCGCTACGCTTATGTATGCATGGCTCATAAGAGGCTTTCAAAGTAGTTATTTAATTTATTTCTTGCTCTCCGGGTTTGCGGGATTTGTCCACATCATCATAAGGCCTTATTATATCCCCGAGACTTTTATACTTTACTTAATTCTCCCACCCATTCACTTCTGGGTTACAAAGAAAACAGATAAAAGGATTCTCTTGTACTCAATAATTGCGATTGCGTTACACATTCCTGCTTTCGCTTATTACGCTTGGTTCGCTATAGACGATCCTTTAGGAATGAGGGGGTGGTCTGTCAAAGACCACTTTTTAGGCAAACCTGGAATGCTCATAGAATATGTAATGGGAATAGGCTGGACTTTCCTACTGTGCATATTTTTTATTCACTACATAGTTAGACAATGTAAAAAGAGATTAACAATTCTTATGATTTTCGTATGGGCTTTGGTCTCCTGGGGTGTTTGTAACCTTTACCCATATTGGAAGTTGGGACATGAGGGAGGCTTAAATGTATTTTGGGTTGCTATGCCTATTCTAACAATATTTGGACCTTGGACATGGCTCAAAGAATTTATATCAAAGACTGAGAAACTTCAAATTTTATTTTCAAACAAGGTGCTTTTCGTCGGAGGACTTCTCCTAATATTACTATCCACACCTTCCAGCATATATGTGTATGCTAATATGTTTACATCACTAAGAAATGGACATCCTTTATGGACCTACTATGCAACCAAGGATTTATATGATTCTTTTCAGTGGCTTAACGAGAATACTGAAGAGGATTCTGTTGTATTGGCTACTCAGCGCACCTCTCAATTAGTATTTGCTTGGACTCATTGCAAAACTGTCACGGGTAGTTTTATCTTAACTATTAATTTCGGTCAAAAAGATGCAGAAGTTAACCGTTTTTATACAGAAAGCGATTGTGAATCCTTTAGCAAAAACTTACTCGAAAAATACAGAGTGAAATATGTATATTATGGGCCTTATGAAAAAGAGCTTAGCAAGGAAATTCCTCCAAAAATACTAACCGAGCTAAAACCTATATTCAAAAAGGGAGATACAGAGATTTATAAAGTTGAATGAGAAACAAATCTTAGAAAACGAATATATTGAAAAATGAAACTCAGTTTTTTAATATCTAAATTGATAGTATTCTCTCTAATAGGTGCGTGGTGCAGAGGGGCAGAAGAAAAAGACTTTTTTCTACTGGGTAGAGAAGATAAAGTCATACAAGCTCAAGAAGAAATATATTTTAATCCTCCAGAACCACCCTCGCCTGAATGGGAAATCTATTGGCGAGCGCTGAGAGATACTATAATAAATAAGAGTGTTTCTCCTGATAAATGGGAAAAAAGTGTTAGAGAATATTTTTCTCAAAATACCTATACCTTAGCCCATCTTCAAACCTGGGATGTTATTCTTCAAGACCGGGGAGAATATTCTGATGAGTTAGTGCTTTACTCAGTAATATTTCACAGTGGAGCTCTCGTTGAAGAAATCAAAAAGCCCTATCCTAATGTAGATTCGATTTTGTTTACCAGCAGGTGGCTTTTCAACTTCATGGACCTAATTAAGGAAAGCCACAGATCAAAAGTAGTGGATATATTTGAAGAGCAATTCAAAAAAGTGCCTTTGAGAATAGAGGAACTATGGAAAAAATTAAAATTAACATTTTTTTCAGACAGTGTGAATCTTGAATGGACTCAAGTACCACCTATATTCTACGAGACAATCATATATCTATGTTTGATGTTCGACGCCTACTTTTCCCATAAAGAGTTTCTAAAATATATAATTCTGCCAGAACCACTCTCAACTTTCTATAAAGAATCAGGCATACTCATTTTTGATGGAGGAATCTTAACAGAAAATCACTACAGAAGCCTTTTAAGTATATTTACATCATTCCCTCCTACTATACATCGCATCCGCGCTGTTATTGTCCCTGAAAGTGTCGGAGGAATATCAGCAATCAAACTCTTGATCCCGCAAAACTACGGTGTTGTGATAGATATACCATTTATACCGATGGAAGTAATGAGTAATCCAGATGAGCTACCCCTTAGAATCGGGAAGCAAGTGGCTCCGGAATTTTCTCTCCAAGTAGTTGTCCAGTTGCTCCGCGCTACTCAATGGGTTCAGTTTCGCTTACGACCAGAATTAGCAATGAGAAGAGATCGACTACTTCTCTCTGTAAATCCTCGAGCATATAACTATGTTCGTCAGACCATTCCTCCCTCACTCTTACTCTCTTCTCCAGATGAACTACTTCCTCAAACTGGATATTTATGGTGCCTGAATACAGATAAAGCTCTCCAAATGGCTAATGACCTACTCCGTATTAATCAACATTTTGCCACAGATGCGTTCATGTTACTCGCCGATTTACTATCAGAGGGTCGTAATGTCACACTTACATTCTACATGGATGAGAATGGGATATTGAGCGTAAGAGAAGCTCCTGTTTTTCGGATACCAGTTGATGAAGGATTTCCCGCAGTGGTAGGTATTTCACCCGAAAGATTTATTCCTCAGCCTCACACTACCCTCTCGGAGAAAAGCTCAATTGGGAGAGAAAATCTCAACGAAGTCACTAACATTACTCCAAATGCTAACCCTTTTAACTCTGGAGTGGAAAAGTCAAACAGGGAGATGCAAATTTTCTATCCCCCGGAGAAATAAGATGAATCCCAAAATCTTAATAGTGTTATTAATATATATGGGTATTATATTGTGGTTATCACTACAGCCCATTCCAGAAAATGCAAAAGAACTATTTCCTTTTCAAGATAAGGTAGTTCACTTTATACTATACTTCTTTCTCGCGGTAATTATGTATTTAGGATTGAAAAAATCTACCGTTAAATACTCTTATCTGAAACTATGGATTATCCCTGTGATATTTTCTATAGTGTATGGTGGATTAATTGAAATTTGCCAGATATTTGTTCCCACTCGTTCATTTGACTACAACGATATTATAGTGAACACATTTGGTGGGATAAGCGGTTCAAGTTTAATTCAATTTCTTACAAAGTCAATATAGGAAACAATATAATCATCTGAGGAAATTAAAGTTGTCTCAAGGGCAAAAGCATATACAACGACGAGGATGTTTTTGGATATTTTTAATTCTCATGATGATTATCGGTTCTTTCTGGGGTGCGTGTCTCGGCTTTTTCACATGGGTTTTAGAGGATGCGCGCAATACTATCTCTACACTGGAAACATTCAGACCCAAAACCGGCACTAAAGTATATGCGGACACGGGCGAATTACTATATACTTTCAGCATCGAGGATAGACAATTAGTCCCTCTGAGCCAAATACCTCTTCATGTTCAAAAAGCTTTTATCGCCACAGAGGATGCCCTCTTTTATTCTCATAAGGGTGTCAGAATCGATGCCATAATAAACGCATTCATTTATGGTCTAAAGACCGGGAGATTCAGAGGTGGAAGTACCATTACTCAGCAAGTGGTGAGGAATGTGGAGACATTAGGAGTAGGGCAAGAACGGACCATTAAAAGGAAGATTCGAGAAGCAATAGTAGCTATGCAAGTAGAACGGGAGTTTACTAAGGATGAAATTTTAGAATTATATTTAAATCAAGTATTCCTCGGGATAAATGCCTACGGTGTAGAATCAGCCTCAAGACAGTATTTCGGCAAAAGTGTAAAAGACTTAACACTCGGTGAAGCTGCTACGCTTGCTGGTTTGACCCGAGCACCAAATGTAAATGACCCAATAAACCACCTGCAGAATGCAATTGAGAGACGAAATATCGTGCTAAAACAGATGTTAGAAGAAGGTTTCATCTCCGAGGAGGACTATAAGCAAGCACTCTCTGAGGACTTAGCCTCCCAGGTAATAACACCGGAAAAACGAGCAAAACTGCTCGAACAAGGAATAGATATATATGAGCCGTATAGGATAAAAGCTCCGTACTTTGTAGAAGAAATCAGGAAGATACTCCTTTCTAAATATTCCGTGCAAGAAGTGTTTGAAAGTGGAATGCTCGTATATACTACGCTTGATTACAAACTTCAAAAAACTGCTGAAGATGTCCTACAATCACATCTATCGAAATTTGATGAGCCAAGAAAGAAAAACCCTGACTTTATACCTGTCTCCGGTGCTTTAGTCTGCATAGATAACAGACCTGGTTATGAAGGGTTTATACGGGCATTAGTAGGTGGTAGAAGTTGGGAAGAAGAAAAATACAATACCGCTACACAAGCGAAAAGACAACCAGGCTCAAGTGTGAAACCCTTTATATGGTGTGCTGGAATTTCAGCAGGGATGACTCCCTCCTCAATTATCAACGATGCCCCATTCCTAAGGGTCATGCCCAACAAAAAAATATGGGCTCCAAAGAATTTCGATGGTAAATTCAGTGGGCCCATACCAATTAGACAAGCACTTGAAAGGTCAGTCAATATAGTGTCTGTGAAAATCGTAGACAAATTAGGCTTGGCTTATGTAAGACCATTTTTTGAGAAATGTGAATTAAACACAGTGGTCAGTGATGTTGTAGGGCTTACACTCGGACTGGGCACAGTGGAAGTTACTGTATTAAGCCATACATTGGCATACTCCGTGTTTGCTCATAACGGTATGAAATACTATCCTATATTTATCAAAGAGATAAAGAATCAGGATGGCTTAACTTTATACAACTACAAAAGACATCTCCAAAGAGAAAGGGTTATGGATCCCCGAGTAGCCTATGTAGTAATGCACATGATGAAAGGGTGTTGCACACCAGACCCCAAGTTAGGATATTACCCCACAGGTCACAGGGCAAGTCAATTAAAAAGACCCGTAGCCGGGAAAACAGGCACTACTAATAACAGTAGAGATGCCTGGTTCTGCGGACTAACCGCCGACTTTACCACCGTAGTCTGGGTAGGATATAAAGACAACCGAAGCTTAGGTAGAGGAATAAATTACACCGGCGGTAGATTAGCCTGTCCTATTTGGGTGGATTTTATGAAAGTAGCTGAAGAGGGATTACCCATAAGAGATTTTATCGTCCCACCAGGTATACGATTCTTTAACATAGACAGACTTACAGGAGTATTAGGAGGAAATTACACTGAAGCTTATGTAGAAGGCACATACCCACCAACTTCGTTTATTGTCCCTCCTGAAACAGAAGAAGAAAACATTCCTCAAGAAGCCCTTGTAGAAAATATTTTTGAGGACACATCTCCACAATCATTCGAGGACATAACACCTCAGGAGAAAGAACCTTCCAATATCATCCCATCAGAGTCACCTCACCCAAGCACAGAACCTCAAGATACCGGATTTTAGACATCAGAGGTCTTAATTTACCATTTCCTACCTCAGACTCAAGATTTATATTTATATGAACACCTAACCAAACAATGAAATCAGAAAAAACAGTTCCAATGTCTTTCTTTTCTTACCACAAAGGATCCCAAATCCAAACTAACTTATACTTACAATCTTCTCCTATCTACATTTTAATGACTAATTAATTTATTCCTTGTTAATACTTTCTAATTAACAATATTATTGTGTCTACGGATAAGGAAGATCGATGTGACAATTGACAAAATAAGGATTAACAGCAAGATGTTTACCACGCCTGTAGCTGGAATTCCTTTTTCTACATTTAACAACACATGCTCAGATTCGATTACTTCTTTCGCATCACTTATTTCAACCCAATAAGTTCCTGCATCTTCGTTGGATATATCTACAATCTCCAATACTGGTGAGTCATCACCAATCGAAATAACCTCTTTCCCAGAATGCAACGGCTGAAACTTCCACTGATAATGTAGTTCACCCAATCCACCATCTACTTCGACCTCAAATCGCCAAGTTGATCCTAATTCTGCAATACCACCAACAGGCTGTGCTGTTATTTGTATATGCTCACCAATTAAAACTCGGGCTTTATTCGTTACCACAGTATCTCGAGCATCTCTAATTTCCAACCAGTACTCGCCAGAGAGGTCCGGAGCCAATCCGGGCGAAGTGTAAACCAACTCATTATTAATACCAGGAGCAGTCTCACCATCTTTGTACCACTTATACTGTTTCACTCCAAATCCAGACACTGGAACATTCTCACCTAAAGTGAAATTGGGAGCCTCGTCTACATACAACAGCACATCTGACAAGGTGAACGGTGCCACTAAAGGTAATCCAACATACACTGTGCTAATTCGTGATGTAATTTCTTCTCTTTCATCACGGACTACTACATAATACCTACCGTCTAAGTAAGGTGTAGGATTATTAAATACAAGTTGTGGAGTGGTTCCAATCCGTTCGAATCCATTCCCTCCATCGCGCCACCATTCGTAGCCCAATTCACCCAATCCACCGCTGACAGTTACTGACAATATCATCGGTTCGGTCTGTAAGAAGTAGTAGACTTCATCCAGATCGTCAGTAATTTGCATGTGATTGGCAACGACAATCTCTGCAGGGTTTGATTCTAATTCATTCCCCGGCACAGCGTCCCACACCTTACATGTGTAGATACCAGAACTACCGATAGTCATTGGTGAAATAGTATAGTTTGGCTGATTATTAACACCTGGAGCAGGTTGTCCATTCTTCAACCACAGATAATTAATTGCACCATAGCCCCCACTTGTAGCCACATTCATGGTATAACTGTTAAGTTCACCAGCGTATTTCCGTGTGCCTACAGGGTGGCTCACGATAGTCAATGGATTGTTCACTATCATCAAGAATACCGCATTGGAAGTTAATTGGTCGGTCCCACTGTCCTCTATTACCACATCATAGAAATCTTCATGAGCCTCTGTTAAATTTGTTATTGTCAAGATATTACTATTAGGCTGTTGTTCTGGAGGTAGATTGCCTATACTGGCTCTGCGCCATGTATAACTTATAGGCGGTATTCCTCCTGAAACTTCTACGGTGAACTGCACACTCTGTCCCGGATTACGCACTGCATCTTGCGGTTGGACTGTTATGCTCAAGTGAGGAACAACGGCTAATGTTCCGGGTTGTGAGACAAGGCTTGTCCCGTTACCGCCGTTATCCGTCACTTTACAACGATAAACCCCGTTCTCGTTCGTAGTAGGTGAAGTAATCACTAATGTGTCAGTGTCTACGCCGGAGAACGGCGGTGTATTGGATAATGCTTCGCCCTGGTCTAATGTTCCGTTGTTATTCAAATCTTTAAACCACTGGAATCGATACGGCACAATTCCACCTGAAACTAAAACATTCAGCTGGACATTAGGCACGCCCACATACACAGTCGTATTGGAAGCGGGACCATAAATTGCTAAGGGGTCGTTGACCGTTATTTGCACTTGGCTCGAGGTAACTCGTCCGTATGGGATAGTACCTAACTCATCCGTGATGACTACATCATAATTTCCGTTATCCTCCGGTCCTGCAGGCGACAAATCTAAATAAGGCAGATTCGGAGCTCCAATGGATACTCCGCCTTTACGCCAATCGTAAGTCAGTATTCCTTTCCCGCCGGTAGCACTAACAGAAATCGTCAGACTCTGGCCTGTAATATAGTTTCCGCCGACCGGTTGAGTTGTGATGTTTACAGGCAAATACACCGTTACCGATGCACTGTTATCACTTAATTCGGTGTGCGTGCTATCCGTAACTTCCACTGTATACGTGCCTGTATTTGAAAGTTGGACTGGATTAACTACTAATGAAGGAGTAGAAGTTACCATAACCTCTTGACCGTTTCTTAACCAGCGATAAGATTTGGTACCCGTTCCACCGATAACTTGAGCATTCAATGTTAATGAGGCCCCTTGATAGGTCTCGACACTGGTCGGAGTAATTGTAATGTCCATACCCACTTTCAGCGTTACGCTCAACGCATCCGGCACGGTAGTCGTCTAAATCGCACCACTCGGCAC
>JAOAHN010000078.1 GCA_026415215.1 Candidatus Hydrogenedentota bacterium | reverse complement strand
GGGTAGTTTTCCCTGCTCCATTTGGACCTATCACAGACACGAACTCACCATTATAAATGTCGAGATTTATATTGGAGAGTATTTCTTTTGTAGAATAGGAAAAGCTCATATTACGAATGCAAATAACAGGGTTATTTCTTATTGGACATCCATTCATTGTATTTGTCCCATGTTCCCTCTTTCCTACTTTTATTGATTTTGGCTAACTCTTGAAGCAAACTCTGTTGAGAGCTTATCCGCTGTATCCATAAGAGTTTGCAACACATCTTCGCCGAGGTCATTTAGCACTTCTACTTTCCCGCCTATTGCTTCTGCTATTGCATCTGCTGGTTTTCTGTCAAACTGGGGTTGGATGTAAATAGTCTTCACTCCCTCTAACTTGGCTTTATCAATGGTCTTTTTAATTTCTCTTATCGAGGGCGACATTCCCTCTACCTCTATATATACTTCTTGTAAGTAATATGTATCTGCGAAGTATCCAAATGCGGGATGGTAAACATAGAACTTTTTGCCTTTGTAAGGTTCGAGTTGTCTTTTTACTTTTTGATCGACCTCATCAACTCGTTTCAGGAATCTTAAGTAATTTTTCTCGTACTCGGGAGCATTTGCTTTATTTTTTCGAACCAATTCTTCAAATATATTTTTAGCAATTATTTTTATATTTTCGGGACTGAGCCAACAGTGCAGGTCTAAGCCTGTATCTTCAGTATCATTATGTGTGTGATGATTATCCTGATAGGTTATCCTTCTCCATTTTACTCCATGTGTAACATCTAAGCATTCTACCTTAGTTCGAATCTGCTCAAGAGCCTTTGCAGTTTTTAGTTCGAAAGGGAATCTTGTATGTAGAAATATATCTGCACGAGATAGTTTCTCTAAGATGCTTGGGGACAAGTCGAAAGTATGCGGGTCTGTTCCTATTGGAAGTATTAGGTCAATAGAGTCCATTTCGGATTTTAATGAGTTTGTGATGCCAGATATTGGTGGAATGCCTACGACTATATAGATTCCCTGAGAGGATGCTTCTCCTAACTTTGAGGCCAAGCCTAAAATTAGAAGTAAGCTGATAAGGTGGACTTTCATTACATTCTCCTATTCACGGTGTTGTAGTGCACGCATCACTTCTTTTTTCGGTTTGAGAACAACTTAGATGTCGGTAATTGCACTTACTACAGATAACAATTTCGTGAGTTTTTAAAAACTCCTCAATGTGTTTTTTCTGCTCAGGATTTAATACTCCTGTTCCGCTACAAATAGGGCATACATTGCTTAGGGCATGCAATATTGCGTTTCTAATGAATTCGGATCTGTTAGGGATTCCTTCTAAAGCATTCCATAGAGCCTTGTCCACTTTGAAGGTGATTACCTGCTGTTCTACAAAATGAGCCATAGTCAATTTCCTCCTCTTGGTAATACTTTTTAATACCATAATTGGTAAAACAGAATCAAGTTGAACTATTTAGACACATTGCCAAAAGTGGGCTGGCTATATATAATATTAGTAAAATTTGGTAATTCTGTTTAGAAAGCAACAGGGGAAGTTTTAACTAAACTGTGAAAAATATCTCTTCAGTTAAAAATAAGATATTTTGGTGTTTCTACCTTTTACTTCTCTTACCCATCTGGTCTTTGATGTTAGGATTAGCTGCAGAATTGAGCTACCGCTTACTTTTAAGAGGAGCAACATTTCTCTACCAGCCTTTATTTGAATATCAAACGAGAAAAGTATATGGAATGGCTCCTCCTGATGAAAGAGGGTCTAACAACTTGAAAAATTTTGCCAACTCTTCGAATGCTAATTGGGTATTTCCCAACTATACGAGTAGCTCGAATGCCTCTTGTAAAGAGGAATTTAACCTCGCACTTGAGGGGATTGTAGAGGCTCTTTTCGATAAGGAAGGGAGGTTGCTTCGGATTCGAGGGGACCCTATCTTGAGAAATCACTTGGTCAATTTGTTTCATGACAAGGAACCTAATTTCTCTTCTACGGAATGGAGAGAGATAGTAAGGGTGGTAACAAATAAAGAGGATCTCCCATTTATAATTAGAGTCAGGTATGATTACTTCTATGCCCATCATTATGATATTAAAGTTGAAGAATCTTATAATGGGTTAATTTTAACAGCGAAAGAAATAAAGGATAACTACCCTTTTTCACTTCAATCTTCCAACCCAGCAGTAGGTGCAGATTCGCCATGGCTTGTTCCTTTCTATGCATACAAAACTAACTGGAAAATTGAGGGTACCATTGCCCAATACAATAACTTTGGATTTCGAGATGATGACATTATTGTTCCTAAACCCGAAGGGGTCGTGAGGATTGTTTGTATTGGGGGCTCTACTACTGAAGAAGGAAATTCCAATTACGCTACTTACCCAAACATTATGGAGAGAAAGTTGAAAGGGTACTTCAACACAGATAAGATTGATGTAGTGAACGCAGGTATATGTGGAATTCGCTCTTTCGGAGAATTGAGACGCATATGGGATTATCTCGCACTTCAACCCGACTTAATACTTTATTACAATGCGGTAAATGACATTTGCTATCATTACATACCCCAGTGGGTTAAGATGCCGAATCCTTATAAGAAGTGGCTCGCTTCTTCAGCTCTTTTGAATTTTATTTTCAACGCAAAGAATCTTCCCTCGGAAGAGTATATTGCAAATTATTTTAGAGAGAATATATTTACACATCTTGGTGCTATGAACTGCGCATGTAAGAGCAAAGGAGCAGAGATGGCTGTGTGTAGTTTTGCATATCCAACTCTCAAATGGTATGAGTTAGTTGCTAAACTATATTGTGACTTTAATATTAGAAATGTTTGGATATCGACAGAGAACCCAATCACTTTCCGTACATATACCAAGGTGATAGATATATACAATAGTGAACTCAGGAAATTCTGTGAAGAGGAAAATATCTTATATATCCCGGTAGCTGAAGAGTTCAAGGCAAGTATGGACCATTTTTTTGACATCTGTCACATGACTCCCTTAGGTTTGGATGTAAAAACGGATATAATCGGCTCTTATGTGGCTCGGTGGCTTGAGAAGAGAGGTTTGAAGAGATAGTTACTCAGTTGTAATAGATGGATGTAATTAGAGTGTTAATACGATGTATAATTAGTAGAAGAGTAGGAGACTGAGCGTTGAAGATTCCTCGATTGCTCTCAATTAAATCCCTACAGAAGTATTTTAAGACTGAACAGCCTGCTTTTCTCTCCGAGCACTCAACTCAAGTATGTAAACTCGCATTAGAGATTTTTAAGCAAACCAAGTTTCTACACAATCTCGGAAAAAAAGAAAAGAGGATTCTTGCCTATGGAGCCTTGCTTCACGATGTAGGATATGCTAAAGATGTGATGAGGCACAATAAGCATTCAAGGGATATTATCCTTGAAATGAAACTTCCCCGTTGTAGCAAAAAAGAACAGAAGATGATTGCTTGCATTGCAAGGTATCATAGGGGGACTTTTCCAAGTCCTACGCATAAAGTATATCGTGAGCTGAATCAGAAGGAAAGAAGAGTGGTTAGTATCCTCTCCGCCATTGTAAGGATTGCCGACGGGTTAGATTATACTCATCAATCATCAGTGAAAGAGATAATTGGAAAATATAACAAAGAGATAAATAGTTTGGTCTTCGAGTTAACATTTAAGCCAGGCGTATCTTCTTACATTGACATTGAAAGAGGTAGAAATAAAGCAGACTTATTCACACACATATTCAGAATACCTGTGGTGATTATGGAGAAAAAAATAGCATAATCGGTCCACTTCAAATTTGAAACCTCTCTGTAAGGGCGAGAGTATAAATTTTTAGATTAAAAAGGAGTCAAGTATGTTCCGCTCTTTAATTGTTCTGATTCTTTGCCTTGCTTTCTCCACTCTAATTTTTGCCCAGCTTCCCAATGAACAGAATTGCCCTATTCCCTTATGGAGAAAAGCAGAAATATTCCAGACAGATATGGAGAAGCGCTTTCTACTCGATGGCCAAGCTTTATGTAAGTTAATCCTTCCGCAAAGAGACGGCTCGGGGATTTCCTATAACATGCCTGACAACGCCTATATGACAGGTATTTATGTTGGAACACTTTCAATGAAATACCTCTGCACAAATGATGAGAAAGACCTTGAAAAGTTGCTCAAGTCAGTCGATGCCCTTCATCTATTGTGTAGAGCAAGTGGCGTCCCCGGGTTATTAGCTCGTGCTGTGATTCCAATCAATTCACCATGGGAAGATGACGGGATGTGGCGTCCCTCTCCCGATGGTAAGTATCGTTGGCGAGGCGATGTGAGTAGTGACCAAGTTGATGGAGTTATGTTCGGCTTTTCTTGGGCTTATGAAACGGTTAAAGATGAAACCGTTAGAAGAGAGATAGCTAAAGATGTTACCGCCATCGTCGAGCACATCCTCCAAAACGACCTACAGATTGTTGATGCTGACGGCAAACCCACCACCTGGGGTAAATACTATCCTTTATATACAAGAATAGAGGCTCTAAATGCTCTGCTTTGGCTCCAAGCTCTAAAGATAGCATATCAGGTGTCCCAAGACGAGAAGTACGCCAAGTTATACAAAGAGTATGTTTTTGATAAAAAATACGGTGAGAGAGCAGTATTGGCAAGACGAAATCTTGACCCCACTAAGAAAGGGTTTGTAAATCATTCTGATGATGTCCTCTTCTTCCTCGGAGTAGAGCCATTGCTTCGTCTTGAGACCGACCCACAAATTAGGGAATTCTATGTAAAATCATTGAAAAGAGGATGGGAAGGCTCAGGTGGCTATCCCGGACTTAAGCCAGAATCAAATCCCCTCCACGCATTTCTTACAGCAAAATACCTCGGCGATACCTCAGAAGTAGAGAATGCCATCAAAACTTTAGAATGGTTCCCCTTCACCATAAAGTGGAACAATGATACCATAAAAAGTTATGAAGAACAGTATGGGATAAAGTTAACCTGGGACATTCTAAGCCCCCTGCCAGAAAAAGGTAAACCAATACCTATAGACAGACGAGAAAAAACTTGGTCCACTTGGGTTCAAGACCCTTACCATTCCGCTGGCAATCCCAACGATTGGCACCCACTGGAATACAATGGCCACGACTACTTATTAGGCTATTGGTTAGGCAGGTATTACAAATTCATCCCACCCGATAGATAAAGTTAGCCTATACTGAACACTATTAGGTTATAATTAGTCTAAAATAATGCAGATAAACTGTTTCTAATAAGTGTCCAGAATGGTGTATTTTTTATTCCAATTAACACTGCTCCCTTTCTTACTCTCCTCCACTGATGAGGCGAAGTTTACTCAATATGGGCACTTCTACATCTACTATGTTTACAAAGATGAAGCCCAAGCACAGATTGCGGGAAAAGTCCTTCAGACCGCCTGGGATGAGTTCAACAAGAATTTCAACCTTCCTCTTGATTCCATCTATGTTTACATAATTCGTTCTCCCGAGGACTTTTCTAAATTTACAGGTGGTAGATCGCCTTTTACCTATGGAGGGGTTGCAAAGCCTGCTCGCAATCAAATAATAGTGAAATCCCCTAATCTCAGGAAAGCAGGAGAAGACTTTGCAGGCACACTTAGACATGAGCTTGTCCACATTCTCCTGCACCGCTCAGGAATAGAATCGAGAATTCCTCTATGGTTAAACGAGGGAGTGGCAATGTTGCTTGCAAATGAATACCAGTGGGGAACGAGATTAAAGATGTCCTTTATTGTGCTCAGTAACAGGTTGATAGATTACAAAGACCTTGATAAAGAATTAGTATTGTCAGATTCTCCCGATGCAACTGGAACCGCCTATGTCCAATCCCTATATCTCACTCAACTCCTATGGAGCAAATTGGGGGAAGAAAAGTTCTGGAGGCTGTTGAATGAGTGCAGGGTGAAAGATTTCCCCACTGCATTAAGGGATGTAAGTAAGATGTCAATAGAAGACTTCATACAAGAATTCAAAAAATCTCTCTGGGCTGTGGTAATCTTGGGTGCTTTAGCCACGGGCTCCATATTTACACCAATAGCTCTATTGGCAATAGTGGCTTATTTTGCAGTTAGACATAGGAACTTAGATAAACTTAAAAAATGGGAAGAAGAAGAGAGAGAAGACGAGGCTTTAGGAATCAGAACCATACCTTGGGAGCATATCCTTTCAGAACCATACGATTTCGAAGAAGATGATGAATAAAAGAGAGTAAAGTATAAACATTAAAATTTAGTGACTTTGAGATATTTTACTCAAGCTTCTGATGCTCTTTTCCTGTCTTATTTAATGTCTTTGTTTTCGTCACTCTTAGAGGTCTATCTATGCTTTGTAATCACTTGGGAAATAAAATTAGAAAAGACCAATTAACAATTGTGGCACCTTATTCAATGCTTGACTGAAAAAATCGTTTTTTTTAATATATTTATCACCAAGCGTCGGAGAGAGGCTAATTCTCTCCAAATAAACCGGGAGTTGTAAATTGAATAAAGCCAGCATCCTTTTATTGCAACACAATGTGTATTGTTTGCTACTGTAGTTACATACGGGACACTATTATCTCGGGCACAAAAATGCCCTACGATGCACAAAGAGAAATAGAAACCGTAACCCCTAATATATCAGGATTAAATGTTAAATTGGTAACAAGAAACAGTTTATCCTTGATGGAAGGTATAGGGGAAACCAAACAAAAAAAGTAATTATTCAAGGATATGTAAGAATTTTATTATGAGGGTGTGCAAAATGAGGAACAGACCGAAGATTTCTGAGGAATCTAAAGCAAGATTAGCCCAGCTATTAAACACAGTCACTGTCTCACTCAGGAGAATAATTAATAACCAAGACAGGATTATATTACACCAAGAGTATGACAACATTATTAACAATCTCAAATTCGAAAACATCCCTCCAGAAAAGGAACTAATAACACTGTATACAGAGATAACAAATAAGATGGCACAGCTAAGACTAAGTAATGACGAGAGAAAGAGATTTTTAGAGGCGTTTGAGAAAAATAAGAAAGAAGTTCTGTGGGAGGCAATGCGGAATGTTCAAAGTTATAGTTTAGAGCCTCTTGTTTTTTTAACGAGTTTAGCCCAAAATGCCATTAGCTCTCTATTCAATTATAGAGATATGAAACCAAAATTGCAGGTGGAATTAGAGAACTCTCTATGGGAATTAGAAAATGAAAAAGTAGATGAGATTAATCTGCTATGGAGAAAATGGCTAAGTGTTTCATTGTCCATCTCAGGGAAATATGAAATTGAGTCTGTATATCATGCTGTTGTTAGAGAGCAACATGTAGATACATATTTAGAAGCGGAAGTAGATCCAGACATACACAGGGGACTAAGACAGTTTGAGAGGTTATCTGATTATGATGAATTTCGCCATTCTTTTCCACCTTTCTGGCTTGCTTTCGCTATCAGGGCAGAGAAAGCCGGAAATACACGGAAAAGGAATGAATGCCTCAGTAAGTTCTTTGAATACCATCAAAGTATATTGGAAAGAGACCCCGTGTTTGGAAGGGCCTGTCTAATGAAAGTCCGCACAATATTGGAGAGGAACCTGAATATTAGAGAGGAAAAAGTAAGAGAAGTGGTTGAAGAACTTTTGGCAAACGCAGATAAGCATCTCGATATAACTGATGGAGAAAGCAGAATTGTTATTTCCGCTTTGTATCAAAAATTAGATTACATCGAAAGGGCAAAAAGTGTGCTGTATGTTAATTTGGACAATAATGTTGATATCGAGATTACAAAAACTTGTATGGAGAGTTTATATTGGAACAGGGATGTGGCTGAGAGTTTATATCCACTACTCGCTATATTGGTTGGTAAAAAAGACTGTGTTTCAGTAGAGGATTTATTGAAACTTGCTTTGAACGGGCATGAAGAGGCTCGAGCAGACATAGGAAAGTTCATACACGCAAGTGGAGGAAAAATAAATGAGAGTCTTATAAAAATAATAGATGATTCTGCAAAAGCAGGAAACGATATAGCAATGTGTCTTTTGGGTCTATTATATAGATCCTGTGGCAATTTAGAAAAAGCGGAGGAGTGGTATCTAAAGTCTGCTGAGAAAGGTGATCCTGACGCTATGTTCAATTTGGGAGTACTATACAAGTCTCGTGGGGATGAGAAGAAGGCGGAGGAGTGGTATCTGAAGTCTGCTGAGAGAGGTCATGCTGACGCTATGTTCAATTTAGGAGTGCTGTATTGGTCTCGTGGGGATGAGAAGAAGGCGGAGGAGTGGTATCTGAAGTCTGCTGAGAGAGGTAATGAATCTGTCTCTTATACACATCTGACG